>JAUXEA010000007.1 GCA_030620695.1 Candidatus Aenigmatarchaeota archaeon
TGCCCCGGAAATTTATTCTTATTACCTGATTTTAAGATACTACCAGAGCCTGATAGAAAAATTTAATAAAGGCAGGAAAGATTTTAAAGAGTTCAAACTTGATAAACATATTATAAAACCAATGATGGACATTTTAAAAATAATAAATTTTAGTAAGTATACAACAGATGAAAAAACCTACCTGTATATTGACAAGGAAGAAATAAAACAGAAGAATATTCAGGATTTTTTATCTTGTCTGCAATATCATACTTTCTTTGAAGAATATGTTAACTCAAAGTTTATGATTGATAACTGCAAAAAACCTGTAATAAATCCTATAATAATGTTAAATCCTGAAAAGAAAAAATATTTCAGGAATGGTATTGAAACTTATAGGTTAGATGGTTATATTGAATTAGACGGGACTCTTGTAATAAAGGATGATGAACTGATACTGGTGGAATGTAAAAACAGCAGGAATATAACTGAAGACCATTTAATTAAATTCTGTGGTAAAGCCTCGCTTATTGAAAAAATGTACGGAATAAAAACAAAGAAATTTATTTTCTCCACAGGTTTTAGATGGTCTATTTGGAAAAATATAGAAAATTACCCGAATTTAAAAGATATACAAATTTTTGATATTGATGATTTTAGAAACAATTTTAAAAGACTGGATAATTTTATTTGACAGGAATTTAACCAGGTAATCCGATAATCAAGTTTATTTTCTTTAATCTAAACACGGAGAGTTTAATTCCTTTATCTATTGAAACAACAAACAGTATTGGATAATGTAAGTCAAAAACGGAAATGAAAAATGTCTTACCCACATTATTTTTTAGATGAAACTATTCATTATGGTGTCTAATAAGAAACTTTGCTTGTGTATTTTATTATCCCTCTGTTTTATATTTCCTATAAACGCGGACACAATCCACAATATTTCATTCACAGATAACCTTGTTATTGTTAATTCAACATTAATCCTAAAATCCGAGGAAAAAATTGATTACTGGAGTCTAAGATTAGACCTGCCCAACAATTCAAAAATTATTGATTTAAATGATGAGCTAAATAAAATTGATTACAATTTTTCCAACTCAAAACTCAGTTTTAAAACAAACAAAAAGAGAGCAAAGAGCAGGATTGTAAATTTAGTTTTTTCAAAAGAATTAGAAGAAAAATACGGGCTGAAAACAATTAATCTAAACTTGTTCGGGTTTGAAAATGACACAACAATAGTTATATCACAAAATGTCTCTTACTTTTTTGCACCTAACTCAAAAACAGAATATGGTGAAATAATAAAAGCAAAAAAACAGGGAAGTATAAATGTAAAAATGATTTTCGGGGGGAACACTGAAAGCAAACACTATTTTACAAACTCCAACTTGAATCTGAGTTCACTTGAAAAATATTTGTGGGTTATTGAAGGTATAACAGGTATTAAAGTTCCTGTAAAATTTGGAATAGTCCTGCTCACTGACAAAAAATACAATCTGGAACTGGAAAACTGGAGTGCAGGAACTTATAGAGGGGGGCTGATCTTTATCAGGAATAGTCTAAGTAAACCTGACAAAACAGCAACCATACTACATGAGACCACGCATGGGTTTAACTCTTTTGCTCTTGACTGGGACAACACAAATATAAGTTGGTTTGATGAGGGGGTTGCGTGCTATGTTACCACAATTATGTACAGGTTACTTAATGAAACAAGACCGGAAATTTTTGGAGAGAAAATAAAATGGAAAGAAAAACGAGTGATTTATACTTTGGAATCGCAATATGCCCCGGAAGATTTATTTAATTATTATAAAAATGAAAACTGGGTGCTGGAATGGTACCCCCGCAAATACTCTAAGTATAAAAGAGAATTTGGATATGCCTACTCAGAATTGTTTATCCGGGAATATTTATCTGAAAATTGTTCTAATTTACACAAAGTTTATGCCATGTTACTCAAAATAAATAAAAGTGTTGAAAACCCGGGAGAGAGAAATAAACTAATCACAAAAATTCTCGGAAAAGAATTTAAACCCTGTTATTCCAAAAATTTAGAAGAAATAAAAAATTGTACTGCAAAACTAAACAAGATGAGTTTCAGAATTCCTAAAATCGAGGGGACAAGCATAAATTATAAAATTGAAGTTCCAAAACTTCCTGAGATTGAAGAAGAAAGTTATTTTAAATTGTTTTTAGAGACAATAGAGAGATTCTTTAATGAAATTACTAAATATTTCCAATCCCTTTTTCAAAAATAAAAATCCCGTCCTGAAATCTCCTCCTGTCTTTTTTGCAGAGTTTTGTGGCTCCCTCCAAACTTGCTGCTGTCTGCCCCACGATTTCCTTATTAATCCCGGTAATAGTTAGCTCATCCTTCTTTATCTCAACTTTTACATCCAAGGGAACTTTTACTTTCCTGCTTCCTTTCTGCCCAAGAAAGTTTTTGATAAAAATTTCATTTTCTTTCTGTTCTATTGAAATCGGGAAATGAGTATAAACAATTTTCAGTTTGTATTTGTATCCTGAAATAACTCCTTTAAACAGGTTTAAAATATGTGCTGTTGTTGTTCCTATCAGGGCTTTTCCTCTCTTGTTTTCCAGATTTGATGAAACTTTTATGTCTTTTTCTGATTTTTCAATTTTCAAAATATTTGCTGTTCCTTTATTATAAAAATCCCTCTCTAATTCTCCTAATTTCCCTTTAACTTTTACTTTAGAACTCTCTACAAAAACCTCTATTCCTTCCGGGATTTTAATAGTTTTTTCCATTAATTAAATTAAGAAATTTTTAATTAGGGGGATAAATTTCTTTTGGAAGTAAAAAATCTTTATTTTACCCGCCTAATACCCCATCTCTAATCTTTCTTTTAATGTGATTTTTCCAACTACCGAAGGTACTAAATAATTATCTAAATCTTCTTCAGGTACAAATTTAACAGGATAGGTATTAAGGAGTAAATTATTACACATTGGACAACCTCTTTCTATTATATCTCTTGGATAACTTTCACGGTCATTAAGTATAATCACACCTCCACAGTCAAGACATTGAGCGTAGTATAATAATATTAAATCATCACCTGCTACCCCAACTAAACGACCTTTCTTTTCCAAATTTTGAAGTAAATCCAATCCATCATGGGCCTTTGAATATGGGTCTGCAACAGTAGTTTCTTCTCCCATAATTTATATATGCTCCAATTCAGGTAATGTCATATTATCACCTACTCTCATATGTAGAAGGTGTTACTGCATACCATTCCTTTTCTACATCATTTACAATTAACATATTACCAGGCAACTCTTTTCTATTTAAAACATTACGCCCAAGATCAGATAGACTAATATTGTTTCCCCGTTGATATACTAACCCTACATCTTTGAACTTATTTAAATAATAACTAGCATCAATTGGTTTTTCACCTGTTTCTCTAGTTTTTTTCATATAATCAAAAAGTGTAAATTTTGGGCATCGCATTTCAAGAGGGACCGATGGCAGTTCTGGCGACATACCCCCCTCTTCAGATAGATGTTCAGGTCGAATCATTATAGCTACCTCCCTTGGAAAAAGTTTAAGTATTTTAATAACCTGTTCATTAAGAGGCATATGTACATCTCCCAAAGAATATTCATAACTATCCCTGATTAAAGGCGTTTTTCCCATAATTTAAATACGAAAACTTTAAATACCCTACTTTTAAGTAAAAATACTGAAAAATAGTATTCAACCTGTAAAAGGCTTAAAGGCGGATACTATCCGAAGGATAAATGCTTTTTGAAGTTTTATTTATGCCAAAGGTTATTGGTGTAATTCCAAGTTACGCTGGTGAGAAAACGATAGGACTAATTATAAGAAAATCTCTAAAATATGTTGATGAAGTTATTGTTATTGACGATAGTTTAACAAAGAACACGGGCAAAATTGCAGAGAAAGCCGGGGCAATTGTTTTTTACAACAAAGGGAACAAAGGAGTAGGATATTCAAGAAGAAGAGGAATAAAAGAGGCTTTAAAAAGAGGTGCAGATATAATTGTAACTTTGGATGATGATTTGCAACATAAACCAGAAGATATTCCAAAATTTGTTGAAAAAATAAAACAAGGGTATGACGTGGTCATAGGAGCAAGAAATTTAAAAAAATATCCTTTTATAAAAAAGTTTGGGAATTTCTGGCTCACTTTATTGACAAACTTTATTTGTAAAACCAAAGTAAAAGATACGGAATCTGGTTACAAAGCATTTTCAAGAAAAGCGGCAGAGAAAATAGATTTAAAAGCAAATCGTTATGAGATTGAAGCAGAAATTGTTTATGAACTTGGCAGGAATAAATTAAAATATATTTGTATAGAAATAGATTCTCCACTCTACAGAAAAGGGGTTACAATAACACAGGGGATAAAAAATTTTATTTATATACTCAACAGGAAAATTTCTGATTTATAATTTTATGACAAATAATTACATAACTCTTTAGATAATATCTTTCTTTATGATTTCTCCAGGCTTAGTTGTTTTGTTTGCACCTATTTTTCTTCCAGGGTAGATTAGAGTTCCAATTCCTGTTTTTACATTGTCTCCAATAATTGCCCCGAATTTTCTTCTTTTTGTATCAACCAACTTATTTTTCACATTTACAAGAACATTCTTATTATCATGCCTTAAATTTGCAATAATTGTTCCAGCAGCCAAATTACAATTACTTCCTATTATTGAGTCACCAACATAGTTTAGATGAGGTGCGTTAGAATTCTCAAAGAAAATGGAATTCTTTATTTCAGTTCCATTTCCTATGTGACAATTATCACCTATTGAAGTACTTCCTCTTATATAGCAGTTTGGACCTATTTTGCAGTTTTTTCCAATAATAACATTGTTTTCAATATAACTTCCACTTTTTACTATTGTTCCTTCCCCTATTTGCACATTTTCACCAATATAACAATTTTCAATTTTACTTTCTATCTTTCTTTCAATATTCTTTAAAAGAAATTCATTGGCATCTAGCAGATTCCAAGGATAGGTTAAGGGAAACCAATTTTCAGCAATTACAAATTTTAGTCCAGAAATTTTTTTTATATATTCTGTTAATTCATATTCTCCTCTTTCACTTTTCTCTATTTTAAAATCAAAAATACTTTTATTTAAAAAATAAGTCCCTGTGTTTACAAGATTAGTTTTTGGGTTTGCTGGTTTTTCTTCCAACCCAACAACTTTATTATTTTCAATGGATATAACACCAAAATTTTCAGGATTTTTACTCTCTTTCAGCAAAATACAAGGTTCATGCACCAAAACCTTTTTTATATCCTCTTTAAAATATAAATCATCTCCATATAACACAAGAAATTTGTCTTTTAATAAATGGGCAACTGTCTTTAGTGCATCCCCAGTTCCCAAAGCTTTTATTTGCTTAACATATTTTATTTCAATGTCCTTGTATCTATTACCAAAAATATTCTCAATTAACTCACTTTTATAGCCTGTAACAATAATTACTTCTTCTGCAAGACTATTAATCTGTTCTAAATTATGCTCTAAAATTATTTTATTTGCAACTTTTAACAAGAGTTTTGGTTTTGTCTCTGTCAATGGCAATATTCTTGTTCCAGTTCCCGCCGCCAGAATTACTGCTTGCATTTTATTTAGGAACCTTCTGTATAATTTCATTAACAAAATGCTTTAATTTTTCAAAGCCTTCTTCTGTCTTTGATTCATATGCTATAGAAATTTTTGGCTCTGTATTGGAGGCTCTAAATAAAACCCAGGAATCATCAAAAATTATTTTGACTCCATCCAAACAATCTGTTTTATAACCTTTTTCTTTGAACTCAAGTTTCAAATTCTCTATAAACGGAAATTTCTCTTCATCTTTTGTTTTAATCCTAATAGAATCAAAATAATAGTTTGGAATCTCTTTATATGCTTCTGATAATTTTATTTTTTTCTTGTTTAAATATTCCAGAACTTTCAAAGTTGCCAAAGCAGCATCATCTGCCCCAAAAATTTCTCTGAAAAAATAATGACCTGAAATTTCTCCACCTACTACCGCACTTTCCTCCAAAAGTTTTTTTTGAATGAAAACATGTCCAACTCTGCAGCCTATTGGCAATCCTTTATAATATTTAACCAATTCCTGTATTGTAAGAGAGCTTAAAGAATCATGCACAACTTTTTCTTTTTTGTTTTCTAGATAACTTTTAATTAACACACTAAAAAACTGGTTTGGATTGAGAATGTTTCCTTTCTCATCTACCCCAACAACCCTGTCAGCATCCCCATCATAACCAAACCCACAGTCAGCTTTTAATTCAACTACCTTTTTTTGCAGAGCCTTCAAATTTTCCCTTCTTGGTTCTGGGTCTCTGTTTGGAAAATTTCCATCCAATTCACAAAACAATGAGTAATATTCTATACCAAATCGGCTCAGCAGTTTTGGGAGAACAACTGAAGCAACACCATTTCCACAATCAACAACTACCTTCATTTTTATATTTTTTACATTCACTCTAGATGATACAAAATTAATATGGTCTTCCAGAATATTTTTTCTAATAATGCAACCTTCACCTTCCATAAACTTTTCAGAATGGACTAGTTCCTTAATTTCATTTAAACCATTTTCCAAACCAATTCCTACCCCTTCTTTGTTGTAAAGTAGGAAACCCTGATATTCCTTTGGGTTATGACTTGCAGTTATGGAAATCCCTCCATCAAAACCATAATACCCGACTGAAAAGATTACTAGTGGAGTGGGAACAACCCCAATATCAATTACTTCAGCACCACTTTCAACCAAACCCCTAATTAATTCCTCCTTTAAAGATCCTCCTCCTATTCTACAGTCTCTTCCAACAACAATCTTTCCAAGGTTTAATGTTGCAAAACTTTTTCCAAGTTTATAAGCAAGTTCTTCATTTATTTGAGTTTTATAAATTCCTCTTATATCATAAGCCCGGAAAATGTTTTCCTGTACTTCCATAATTTTAATCTTATTTTACTGTGACTGATTTTGCAAGGTTCCTTGGTTTGTCAGGATTATTTCCTCTTGCAACAGCAAGATAATAAGCAAGTAATTGTAAGGGAATAACTGTGAGCAGAGGATAAAAAATTTCCTCTATTTTCGGAATTTTCAGCCAGGAATCAAAAATCTCATTTTTTTCATCGGAAACACCAATAATAAAACCACCTCTTGATTTTGCTTCCTGAACATTGTTTAGAGTTTCTTCATAAGTGTAGTCTTTCGGGCAAATAGCTACAATGGGAATCCCTTCTTCAATTAAAGATAGAGTCCCATGTTTTAATTCTCCTGCAGGCATTCCCTCTGCATGAGCATAACTGATTTCTTTCAGCTTTATTGCCCCCTCTGCTGCAATTGCAAAATCAATCCCTCTTGCAATAAAATAGAAATCTTGGTGGTCTTTCAATTTTTCTGCAAGCTCCTTTAATAAACCACCATTCTGGGAAATTATTTCTTCAACTTTTTCTGAAACTTTTTTCAATTCAATTTTTACTTCCTGAATTTTGTTTACTGTTGCAAAGGCGAGAAGATATAAAACAGCCAACTGCCCTGTAAATGCTTTTGTTGAAGCAACTGCAATTTCAGGTCCGCAGTTCAGGAAAAATGTCTGGTCAGAAATCCTGTCCAGAGAAGAATTCTCAACATTGGTTACTGCAACAATTTTTGCTCCGTTTTCTTTTGCTTTTTTAACTCCTTCAAGAACATCTGCGGTTTCCCCGGATTGCGAGACTGCAATTATCAAAGTATCTTTGTCAACAGAATCAATAAAATACTGGAACTCGTGTGCCATTATAACTTCTGAAAACTTTTTCGCGATTTTGGAAAACAAATACCTGCCAACTATTGCTGCATATCTTGCAGTCCCGCACGCAGTAAAAATAACATTTTTGGCCCTTAAAATTTCCATTGCGGTCTCAAGTAATTTCTGCTCGTCCTGTTCAGTTGCTTTTTTTATTGTCTCTGGCTGTTCAAGGATTTCCTTTAGCATATAATGTTCTTCTTTTAATTCTTCCTCTTTTTCTTCAGACTTAACTTCCTCTGTTTTTTTGTTGATTTCTTTTCCTGTCTCAACATCAAAAAATTTTATTGTCATATTCTTCTTTTAAATCAGTAATTCCATTGCTAAAAGGTTCTCTGTCTTCTTCTAAAAGTTGATAATCTATTACAATAGGAGAAGTAAGATTTTCAGGAGGGTATTGAGAGATTCTTATATAGGATAAATAAGGACTTCCAAAAAATCCATTATGAGTTGGTACACCAAATAAATATCTTTTTCCCAAAAATTTTTCTATATAATTTTTTAATACCTCTTCCAAAATTTTTTCATTAATCCTAATCTCACCTTCTACAAATCTTCCCATTTTCAATTTAAAACAACCAGTTCATTATCATCCAAAAAAACAACCTTGTTTGTCTCCTCTACAAATGCTCTTGAATCTGATGCAATAAAATATTCATCTTTATCAGAATTGTTTTTTATACCTACAATCAAAGGTGAACCGTTTTTCACACCTACTAATCCCTCAAAATCCTGGTGTAAAGCAACAACAGCATTTCTGCCTTTTAGTTTTAGGAAGGCTCTCCTGACTGCTTCCGGGAACTCATATTCAGAAAATTCTTCAATAAGATGACAGATTATTTCTGTGTCTGTTTCTGATTTAAATTTATGTCCCTTACTTAACAAATTTGCTTTCAGTTCCTGAAAATTTTCTACAATTCCATTGTGCACAATTACAATTTTATTATCTTCTGTGGTGTGGGGGTGTGCATTCTCTTTTGAAACTTTGCCTGTAGTTGCCCACCTTGAATGTGAAATCCCGCAATTACTCTCAACATCTGAAAATTCTTCTACCTGTTCAAAGTCTCCAACATCTTTAATAACTTCAATTTTGTGTTTATTTTTCAAACCGAAACCCCAGGAATCATAACCCCTGTAATTTAATTTTCTTAAACCTTTCTGCAAAACAAGTGCTGCTTCCTTGTTTCCAAGATAACCAATTATACCACACATATATTTAATAATGTAATAAGCTTTAAATAGATTAGTATTACCCAGTATTACTATTCAAATACTGTTAAAGAGTCGACTAATTAAAACCCTGCCAAATTACTCTGTTCCCCGATTAAGTCCTCTTTGCTGTATCCAAAAACGCTGAGAATCCTAATTGCTGCTGGAATCACCTGATTATTTATATAATAGTCAGGGTCATAGTTTTCTGCATCTTCATACCATCTTGCTTTATCAGAAATTGTTTTCCCGTTTTTTGTAATTACATAACTTATAATCATCCGGCCCCCCACTTTTTCACCTTTTCTCTGCAAAGCCTGTGCAACTTTTACATGAGGCCCAACCAGCCCGTATTCTTCAGGTCTTTTTGTCAACTGCCTGTTTATTACCAGTTTGTCTTTTTCTATCTCTCCTTTTTTAATCTTCTTCACAACCTCCCTAACAAACTTCAGCGCTTTTTCTTTTTCCCCGTTCAGTGCAAGTTCCAGCACTTTCTCCTGTGTTTCTTTTGCAATCCTGCTCCAGTCCCCCCTCACAAATTCAAAACCCTTGATTTCCATGTTCCCTTTTTCATCAAGCAAAGCATATCTCTTTTTTGCCCCGCCTGCGGCAGACCCGACAAAAATCCCGCTCTTGTAAAAGCCCTCATATTCAAGCTCCATTATTCCGGGTAATCCTTTGTTAATTCCTTCAAGAAATTTTTTCACCTCTTTTATCTCACCAATCACCATTAGCGAATCGGTATCTCCATAAATAACCTTAAACCCCCCCTTCCCTGCTTTCTCAATTGTTTCTGTAATATATTTTCTCCCGAGAGCGGTTATTGATTCAGCACACTCTCTTGAATACCACCTTGCAGCAAAAAATCCAAGATACCCATAAGTTGCATTTGCCAGAGTTTTCAATGCCTGTTCATCAACGCCCTTTCCAAGATTTTTCTTTATCTCTGCTCTTCTTTTAATTAAATTCGCAACAACATCAACAATAAAACCTTTTCTTTTTTTTGTAAATTTGTGTATTTTCCCGTCTATCTTTACTTCTATTTCCCCACTTTCATCCAGGGTGTCTGGAGAAATGTTGTGCGAAACCAGGATAGAAGGATACAGTGATTTAAAATCCAGCACATGAATATTGTTATAAAGCCCGGGGGTTGGCTTGTAAACATAAGCCCCAACATAAGTTTCTCTTCTTCTCTGTTCAAGTTCATTATCTGCTGGCCTGTTTTTTATAAAAATGCCTTTTTTAACAACTTCTCTCATTAAGTAACTTTCAACAAGCTGGCTGAACCCTCCTCTTGTTGTATCATACATGCTTACTCCAATCAGGTTTGAGAACCTGTATTCAAGGGGCAGAATCTTTTCCCCTATTAAATAGGTTATCCTGCAGTCCTGCAGGTTATACTTTAAAATATCATCTATTCTTGATACTTCATCAGAATCCCAGATGTCTTTTCCAAGGTTGTCTTCAAAAAGTTTTATGTCTGTTTTTCCTTCTCCAAGAAAAAACTTTGCAATATCATCAAGTTTGTTTGTTCTTGTTTTCACTTCGGCCATGAGGTGTTTTGTAATTATATTGTACAAGTCTATGTGCAGGCAGTTTTTAAAATTTGCTCTCGTCTTTGTAAGCAGGACAGGTGATTTTAATTTTAATTCTTCTGACCTGGTTTTTAAAAAAGGCATGTCAAAATTGTCCCCGTTGTATGAAATTAAAATATCATACTCATCAATCATTTTAAAAAATTCCCTTAACATTTCTTCTTCGTCTTTCACAACAATCGCTTCTTTTAGGTTGGAGGGTTTCCATGTGATAACTGATTTTTTATCTTTATTGTAAATCCCGATGCAGATGATTTTATTTTCCTTTGCGTTAAAAGTGGGGGCATAAGTCTCAATATCAAATGCGGCAACTTTCGGCTCATATGATTTCCCTTCCTGTTTTTCCAGTTTGTCGTTTTCAATTTTGTAAGGCGAAAAAAAGTTAAGTTGTTTGTCAAGACAGTATCTTTTCGCAAAGGGAATATCAAATTCTCTCTTGTGCAGAATTCCTTCAGTAGTCCGGACATTATCTTTCAATAGGGGGACATCCCTCGGCAGGCAGCAGAAAATTTTAAGGACTTTCAGTTTCCGGTTCAGGTCAATTTTCTCAACAACTTCTGTTCTTTTTATTCTGACAATCTCCCCGTTATGTTCTACTTCTAATTTCTCAATTCTCTTCTTTGTTTCTTCAATTTTATCCTGCTCCGGGATTGCATAAAAATAAGGTTCATAATTACTGTCCTCAAAGAGGGTTTTATTACCCTTCTCATCTCTCCCAAAAATTTTTATTATTGATTTTCCATTTAAAACTTCATAATCCACATGAACAGGGTAGAGCATAAATTGAGTAAGAGATAATTTAATTTATCCCCTCAACGGAATCTTCACTTTATTCAACTCATCAACATATTTTTTTAGTCTCAGGATTTCATTCCTGATTTCTTTTAATTGGTTCTAGACCTATCTTATATATACCAAGTTCAGCGAAATGAACCATCAAATCTAAATCTTTTTTATATTCTTCAAGAGTATAATTTCCTGCCCTATATTTCGGCTTCATTAGTCTTAGATAATAATTAACTACTGCTATTGATCCTGTTAAAGGCCCCTCAAGTTTTTCAGGAATTCCAAAATCCCATAAAGGTCTAGATGATTCTGGTGGTATCTTTATAAACTCTTTCCCCTCAGGAGTCTTAAGAAGATCATAAGAGTTCATAAATGCAATCATTGCCAACTGTTCCTGAATTTCTGTTTCTTTATCTAGCTTGAATGATTTAAAGGGTGCTGCCCCTTCTTTACTTAAAATTTCAACTTCCTGCCCTAAATTTTTAATCTCTCTATCAGTAAAATATTCAGTATCTCCACCAATCAAACCAATAAAATCAGTTAGATTAGAGGGTCTTCTATATTCCATAAATAAACATAAAAACTTAAATACTTAATAGTAAGAGTTATAGGTTTATTCCATCCTGCCAGATAAACAAATTTGCACATTTTATATATTTTTAAAAGGTATAAAATTTAAAAGGTATAAAATAAATGTACAAGCAGAAACTTCCGAAGAAGACTTTTTCTCTGTGCCCGGAATGTGTTAAAAGAATCCCTGCAAGGGTTTTTGAAAAGAATGGAGAAGTTTGGATAGAAAAAACCTGCCCAGAACACGGGAAATTCAAGGAAATTTATTTCGGAGATGCAGAAATGTATAACAAATTCAGAAAATTTGGTTATGATGGGAGAGGAGTTTTAAATCCAAACACAAAGTCAACAAATAACTGCCCTTTTGATTGTGGTCTTTGTGACAATCATAAGTCTCATACTTGTTTAGCGAATATTAGTGTTACCAATAGATGTGATCTCCGGTGTTGGTATTGTTTTTATTTTGCCAAAGAAGGAGGAAATGTTTATGAACCAAGTTTGGAACAAATCAGGGAAATGTTAAGAGTTGGTAGAGCAGAAAAACCCATTTCCCCCAAAGCAATCCAGTTAACCGGAGGCAATCCTGAGTTAAGACCAGACTTAATAAATATTATCAAAATTTGCAAGAAAGAAGGATATGACCATGTGCAATTAAATACGCAGGGAACACACCGACTTTACAAGGACTTAAAATTTGCAAAAGATATAAAAAAAGCAGGAGTAAACACAATTTACTTAAGTTTTGACGGGGTCTCAAAAAAAGCAAACCCAAAAAATCACTGGGAAGTTCCCTACATTTTTGAGAATTTCAGAAAAGCAAACTTGGGAACTGTTCTTGTTCCGACTGTAATTAAAGGAATAAATGACCATGAAGTTGGCTCAATGATAAACTTTGCTCTAAATAATCTAGGTATGGTGAGAGGAGTAAATTTCCAGCCAGTTTCCCTAGTTGGAAGAATGCCAAGAAATGAAAGAGAAAAACAAAGAATTACAATCCCGGAAGTAATTAAGAATTTAGAAGAACAAACTAATGGAGTTATCTTAAAAGAAGATTTTTATCCTGTTCCTGTTGTCAGACCAATAACGAGATTTGTTGAAATGATAACCGGAAAACCACAATATTCTCTAAGTTGCCACTTCGCCTGTGGGGCGGCGACTTACTTATTTCTTGACGGAAATAAAGTAATTCCAATAACAAGATTTGTGGATGTTGAAGGTTTTTTTGAGTATCTGGATAAAAAATCAGATGAACTTGAAAACAGGAAAAATAAATATATAGTTGCTTCAAAAATTCTTATTAATTTAAGAAAATTCATTGATAAGAAGAAGGAGCCAAAAGACCTGAATTTTTATAAATTACTTTTTAATGCATTGGTTAAACACAACTACAAAGCACTGGGAGAGATTCACCATAGAAGTCTGTTTATTGGAATGATGCATTTTCAGGA
>JAUXEA010000047.1 GCA_030620695.1 Candidatus Aenigmatarchaeota archaeon
TAACCGAAAAGTATAAATACTTTAAATACTTACTGTATTATGGTTAAAATGTTTGGAATTTATGAAATAAATGTGGCAGAACAAAGCATAAAATCAATAAGAGAGGGATTTTTGCGTTATTTTGTAGGATTTGCAAGAAAATATACATGTTCAGAAAAGGAGATTACAGAAGCCAGTATAAAAGGCATACAAATAAATATGAAAAACTATGAAAAATGGATAGAAGAAGATAAAAGAGAGGGACTGTCTCTAGAGATATGGAATGAATTCTATGAAAAAGCAAAAACAGCATTGGGAAATTTAAACGAAGGACATACAGTAGAGTATGACAATGAGATAATACACCCATTATAATTTTATAATTTTCTCATAATATTTTGACTTGTTGGAGCCTAACTCCAAAATACTTTGGTTTTATTTATCCCCCTAATTATATTTGAAGAAACAATTATGGAAGTGCTTGATTTAATAATTCGTGGCTCTGATTTTGAGTCTGTTCTAAAGGAAATTATTGTGGAGGAAGGTCTTGACCCCTGGAATATTGATATTGTCAGGTTGTCCCAGTCTATGTTAAAATATTTGGCAAAACTAAAGGAAATTAATTTTAGAATTCCCGCGAGGTTTATTTTGATTTCTGCAGTTCTGTTAAGATTAAAATCAGAGAGTTTAATAGAAAAAGAAATAGAAGAAAAAGAACTGGAAACAGTAAATATTGACGGGCTGGAAATTGTTGAACCCCCTTTAAAGAGAATTCCTGTGAGAAACATAACTTTTGATGAGTTAACCCAGGCTTTACAAAAAGTTATGCAGAGTGAAACAGAAAAAGAGAAAATCAAGGTTCTGAAAAGAGAGAAACTGGATAAACTAATGAATGTAATTGATGTGGATATTGAAGATTATGTGGAGAAAGTTTTCAGAGAAATGAAGAAAATTAATAATACCTCTTTTTATACAATGACAAGTGGAAAAGAGTTGCTTGAATCAGCAAAGTATTTTGTTGCAATCCTGCACCTGGCAAACCAGCAGAAAGTGGCAGTTGAACAACCTACTTTATTTGAGGATTTTTATATAAAACTAAAATGAGAAAACTAATTCTTGTAGTAATGGACGGGTGGGGTATTGCTCCAGCAGGGTCAGGAAATTATATTTCCCAGGCAAAGACCCCAAATTTTGATTATTTTATTAAGAATTATCCCCACACACAAAATAAAGCATCCGGTGAAGCAGTTGGTCTTCCTAAAGGGGCGCAGGGAAATTCTGAAGTCGGGCATTTGCACATGGGGGCAGGAAGAATTGTGTTGCAGATGTACGGGAAGATTAATGGGGCAATCAAAAATAAAAAATTCTTTAAAAACAAAATTCTGATAAAAACAATGAATTTTGCAAAACACAAGAATTCCAGCTTGCACTTAATTGGTCTCTGTTCTGACGAAGGTGTTCATGCTCATACAAATCATCTGATTTCCCTGCTCCAGATGGCAAAAAAAAGAAAACTAAATAAAGTATTTATCCATTTTATTGCAGATGGCAGGGATGTTCACGAAAAGTCAGCAAAAAAATATATAAAAATTATAGAAAAAGAAACTAGAAAACTGAAGTTAGGAAAAATAGTAACAGTTGTAGGGAGATATTATGCAATGGATAGGGATAATAACTGGAACAGAACAAAAGAAGCGTATGACTTGCTGACATCAGGAAAAGGTTTCAAAGCAGAAAATGCAACTGAAGCAGTAGAACAGGCATACAAAAGAGGAGATAAAACAGATTATTATATTCACCCCTCCATTATTGTTGATAAAAACAAGAAACCAGTTTCTTTGATAAAAGATGATGACTCTGTAATATTCTTTAATTTCAGGACAGACAGACCAAGACAACTTACAAAAGCATTTATTTCCGGAAAATTTAATAAGTTTAAAAGAGAATTTCATCCCAAAGTTCTGTTTACAACAATAACAGAATATGATAAAACTTTTAATTGCCCTTTTGTATTTGAGGAAGAAGTTGTAAAAAATAATCTTGGGCAGATTTTGGCGAAAAATAAATTAGAACAACTTCGGATTGCTGAAACCGAAAAATATGCACATGTAACTTATTTTTTTAATTCACAGGTTGAGAAACCAAGTAAAGGCGAAAAACATATTTTAATTCCTTCCCCAAAAGTGCCTTCCTATGACAAAAAACCTGAAATGTCTGCATATGGGATTGCGGATGAAGTTGCGAGACAGATTAAAAATAAAAAATATGAGTTTATCCTTCTGAATTTCGCAAACTGTGATTTAGTCGGACATTCTGCTGTAAAAAAAGCAATAATAAGAGCAGTTGAAGTGGTTGATGAATGCATTGATAAAGTTGTAAAAGCAGGACTGGAGAAGGACTATAATTTAATTCTGACCGCAGACCATGGAAGCGCAGAAGACAAGTTATATCCTGACGGGAAACCAAAACCCTGTCACTCAACAAACCCTGTAAATTTTATAATTATTTCCAATGATGAAAAGTTGAAGAAAATTAAACTCAGGAGAGGGGGACAGAAAGATGTTGCTCCAACTATTTTAAAGATAATGGGAATAAAGAAGCCGAGAGAGATGACTGGGAAATCATTGATTATTTCAATATGAAAATTCTAATTACAGGGGGGGCAGGTTTTATTGGCTCAAATCTGGTTGAGAAATTGGTAGAAAATAATGAGGTAGTTGTTCTTGACAATTTATCAGGTGGAAATGAAAACTTTATAGAACCTTTTCTTGACAAAATAGAATTCTATGAAATTGATTTAGCAGACAAAATAGATGATTATTTTTCCGGGGTTGAAGAAGTCTGGCATCTGGCAGCAAATCCATCAGTTAAGGATTCTTCTCCTGAAACTTTTTTTAAGGATTTAAAAATTACAAAAAATGTTTTGGAAGCATGCAGAAAAAACAAGGTTAAAAGAATTTTGTTTACTTCAAGTTCAACTGTTTATGGAGATGCTGTTAAAAATACTCCGGAGAATTACGAGACAAAACCAATCTCTTTTTATGGTGCAACAAAACTTGCGTGTGAATCTTTAATCTCAACATACTGCTCACTTTACAAAATTCAGGGATTTATTTTTAGGCTGGCAAATATTATTGGAAAAAATTCTACTCATGGGGTGATTTACGATTTTGTTAACAAATTGTTGAAAAGCAATTCAGAACTTGAAATTCTGGGCGACGGAAAACAAACAAAAAGTTATCTTTCTGTTGAGGATTGTATCAGTGGAATGCTGATTGCAAGAAAAAAAACAAAGGATTTGATAAACATTCGTTGCGAAGCAACGATGCCCCCGGAGGACGTGTGTATTTTCAATCTTGGAAATAAAGACTGGATAAATGTTAAAGAGATTGCGGAAATTGTTGTTGAAGAAATGATAAATGCAGGATTAATTAAAGGAAAACCAAAATTCAGATTTACCGGTGGATTAGAAGGAAGAGGATGGGAAGGAGATGTAAAAGAAATGTTACTTAATATTTCAAAATTAGAAAAATTAGATTTTAAACCAAAATATTCATCAGGAGAGGGTGTTAAAGAAGCAGCAAAAGAAACAACCACCAGATTTAAAAATAAAAGTTTTTGAAAAATTAAAATTAACTCAATTTACCTAAATACAAATCTCAATCTTTTCTTCCTTTAACCCAGAACCAGAGAATATTAAAATTGGTTTTACCAGGCAGAATTTTCCTGAAGAGTTTACTTTTGGTTTTTCCACAAAAAATTCCTCATAAACTGGTGTAGAAATCTTTTCTAAAATCCTGTTGTTAAAATTCTGGATTTCACAGGTTTCTTTTTTTATATTTGCTTTTGCTGAATAAAGATAAAATTTGGTGTTTGAAATATTTGCTACAAATCCGTTTAATTCTGGGCTAAAGCAAACAACATTTCCTTTTTCATTCAAAATTAAATCAATATCATAACCAGCAAGATTAACAAATTCGTTTGTTGAGGAACCTGCACCAATAATAATTCTTTTCTCTGTTTTTTCTCTTGGTAAAGAATCAAATATATTCTGGAT
>JAUXEA010000116.1 GCA_030620695.1 Candidatus Aenigmatarchaeota archaeon
TACCAAGATACCTAAGTTTTGTTTATTCTCACTTTCACTCCCCTAAAATAACTCCTGTTTTTTAAAACAACCAATCACTTACAACAAACTATAAAAAGAATTTTCTTGTTTCTTAATCATGGATAAGCAAATAAAAAAAAAAGAGGATTTAATAATAGAGGCAAAAAACTTCTTTGATGCTCATAAAAAAGAACTTGGTGAATCAATTCGTAAAGGAAACAATGTAATTTACCTGGATTTCATGAAACTCACAGAATTTTCCAACATTCTTTCAGATGAAATACTTTCAAATCCAGAAGAAACTCTGAGATTAGTTGAACAGGCAATTGAGCAGTCAAGCTTAGTAACCGATGTTAGAGTTAGGTTAAATAATCTTCCAAAAATCCAGGAAATAAAAGTAAGAAATATTCGTTCAAGACATTTAGATGAAATGATTGTTATTGAAGGCATTATACGACAGGCATCAGATGTGCGACCTCAGGTGGTAAATGCAAAATTTGAATGCCCAAGCTGCGGAACAGTTATTGCAGTTTTACAAATAGAGAAAAAATTCAGAGAGCCTTCAAGATGTTCTTGTGGAAGAAGAGGGGGATTTAAATTAATCAGCAAAGAAATGGTTGATACCCAAAGACTTGTAATAGAAGAATCCCCTGAATCTCTGTCTGGAGGTGAACAGCCAAAAAGAATAAATGTATTTGTAAAAGAGGATTTAGTTGAGCCAAAAATGGAGGAAAAGACAACTCCAGGAAGCAGAATAAAAGTTATTGGTGTTTTAAAAGAAGTGCCTGTTCCATTGCATTCTGGAGGACTCTCAACAAGATTTGAACTGGCAATTGAAGTTAATAATTTAATTCCTCTTGAAGAAACTTTTGAAGAATTGGACATAAGCGAAGAAGATGAGATGCAGATTCTTGAACTTGCTGAAGACCCAAAAATATTTGAAAAACTTGCGAAAAGCATAACTCCAAGTGTCTGGGGTTATAAGGAAATAAAAAGATCCCTTGTCCTGCAATTATTCAGCGGTGTAAAAAAAATTCATGCAGACGGACAAAAAAGCAGAGGAGATATACACATATTATTAATAGGGGATCCAGGGGTGGCAAAA
>JAUXEA010000004.1 GCA_030620695.1 Candidatus Aenigmatarchaeota archaeon
TACTCTTGTTTGTGGGTAGAATGGGTTTTGAGAAGAAGATTAATATATTATTAGAATCTATGAACTACCTTGAAAACGAAAATGTATTCCTTGTTTTGGTTGGTTCTGGACCATACTTAAAAAAATATAAAAAACTTGCAAAAAAACTTAAATTAAAAAATGTAAAATTTTTGGGATATATCAAAGATGAAGTTTTATATTCCCTTTATCTTAATACAGACCTTTTTATTTCCCCTTCTGATACAGAAACCCAAGGTATAACCTTTCTTGAAGCAATGAGTATGGGATTGCCTGTGATAGGCATAAATAGATATGGCACAAAGGAAATAATATGCGATGGTTTTAATGGTTTTCTGGCAGAGCCAAAAAATCCTGTGGATTTAGCCATAAAAATTGTAAAGTTGACTAGTAATGAAAACTTAATTAAAAAATTTTCAAAAAACAGCAAAAAAATTGTAAAACAATATTCTATAAAAAATACAGGAAAAAAATTACTTGAATTATACAAAAAATTATCTTAGTAAATTCATAAATCATTTAGATTGTTTTATTGTAATCTTGTTTGGCATAGGAATCGCAGGTCTTGATATTTCTTCCTGACAATAACAAAATATTGCCTTTCATCCAAGTCGTTATTGTATTTAGGTATCCATTTTTTTCCATGCGTCTTGCTGAAAACTTGACAAAAATTTTTTTGTCATATTTTATTTTTCCTATCTTATTTAATCTAAACCCCAAATCAACATCATCTGAATGAGGAAGATTTCTATATCCACCTACTTCCAGAAAATTCTTTTTTCTGAATGAAGAATTAGTTCCCCCTAAACAATAAATACCAAAATATGAAAACAGTTTTATTATATTTCTAATAACCAAAAATATTATCTGTGCTTTTAGACTCTTTTCAATGGGTCCATCAGAGCCACATACTACAATTACTTTATTATTCTCAAAATTTTTTATAATTCTCTCAAACCAGTCTTCTGGAACAATGCAATCAGCATCTGTTGTTGCAATTAAATCATATTTTGAAACACTAACACCATCATTCCTTGCCCCACCAACACCCTTGCTTTTTTGCTGAATCACTTTGTCCGCATATTTTTTGGCAATTTTTACTGTTTTATCCCTGCTTTGCCCGTCAACAACTATAATTTCGTATTCTTCTCTTGGCAAACTTTGATTTAACAGGGATTTAAGACAGTTCCCAATATTTTTTTCTTCATTGTAAGTCGGGATTATTACTGATATCATAATACTTACTAACTAAAATTATTTTTAATATAATCCCCTGCTGATTTTATACAAGCATCCATATTCAGATATTTAAATTCTGAAAATCTTCCACATAATCCAATACCCAAATCTTTGAAAAAATTATAAATTATTTGTATGTTTTTTTCGTAGTTCAAATCATAAACAACATAAGCATATTTTATTCTTTTTATTTCCGTAAAACAAATTTCTTTTTTATCAATTAAACCAAGTCCGGACAAATCTCTTATTGTCCTTTCAATAATTTCTACATCAGACATTTTGTCAATGTTATCTCCCTGATTGTAGGTAATTTCGGAAAGCACAGAGGAACAACCATCCGGAGAGTTTTCCGGAGCATAATTTGATGGAAAACTTACTCTATGTGTTAAAACCTTTTCATCGGGAATATACAACCACGATAAATTATTTAGTTTTGGATTTCTTAAACCAAGCATTACAGTAATGAGGGAATTGTATTTTAAATTATTTATTGCATTTCTCACTTTTTCAGGAATTTCAAGATAATCTGCCAGTGAAAAAAGAGGTATTGTGGAAATAATTTTTTCACATTCCAAATTTCCTTTACTCGTTGAAACGACCCATTTATCTTGTTTTTTACATATTTTTTTAATTTCACAACCTTTCAAAATACTATTTTTTTGATTATCTTCTAACCGACTTGTAATTTCCTGAATACCGCCGGAGAGGGGGTAGTAAAAATATAATTGGTGGGTGTAACCTTCAGTATTTATCCCAAGGGAGGATTTGATTATATCTTCCATTGGTGGTTGTGGAACTCTGGATACCCATTCCAGGCTCATATCTTTTGGCTCAAATTTCCAAATCTTTTTGTTGTAAGGTAACAAGTATTTTTCTGTAATTCCTTTTCCAAAATTATAATACATCCATTCTTCAAAATTTTTTGGTTTGTCCAATTTTTTAAGTTCCCGTGCAAAATGTGTTTTAATAAAATAATTTAAACACACAAAGTTTTCTTCTAATGGTAAATCTGCGAGTCCGTTCTCAAAGGGATATTTAACAAACCGGCCTTTATACAAAATTTTTGTATTTCGTCTGTTTTTTATTTTGTTATTTCCTAAAATACCTGTTATAAATTTCAATGTTTTTTGGTCCCTGGAAAATATTATATGGGAACCCCCAATATCAAAAGTGAATCCTTTCTTTTTTATGGATTTCATCAGTCCCCCGCAAACAGGTTCTTTCTCTAAGATAAGATAATCTTCTTTTTCCCTGTTTAGGAAATATCCCAAAGTTAATCCACTCAGCCCGCCACCAAGAATTATTATTTTTGGCATAAATAATATCAAAGATGGTTAGTAAGGCTTACAATAATAGTCTTATCCAACACTAAATGAAACCAAATTTTCTAATTTCTCATTTTTCTCTTTTGTTAGAAAACCAATTTTCTCTTTAAAAATCAGGCATTTATTTTTTCCTTCAATATACAAAGAAAAATATTTTCTGTTTTTGTAAATTCCTGCATTTATATTTTCCAACTCCAAAAGTTTTTTTAACTGCTCTAACTGCTCTTTTTTTCCGGAAATTTTTATAATTCTGTTTTTAACAGAAACAGAACTTTTTCCTTCAAAATATCCTCTTAAAAAAGAAATTCTTTTTTCAGTATTGTTAAGCAAACCAACAGGCAATTCTTTTTTGTCTATTTTGGATTCTAACCCAATATTTTTTTTAAATTTATCTCCTAAATTTTTGTTGATTAGTAAAACTGTAAAAGAATTATTTGTTTTTGTCATCTTGGGTTTTCCAATTCTTTTACTTAACTCAAAAAAAAGAGTAGCAAGTTCCTGCCTCTTTGTCTGTAATTCAAACTTATTTTTTGATTTTACTGAACCACAGGAGTAAAACAAACCGAGAAGCAGGAAATCCTTCATAATTAAACTTTTTATTGGATAAATAAATTAAATGCTCATCGTTCCGATGGCACCCATTCTGCTTCGCAGAATCAGGAAGGCTTAAGCCAAAACAGAGAAGTTAATTATATATAAAAGAGTAATTTTATGGAAGATAAATTTGTTAGGGAATTGAAAGAAGGAGCAGTTAGAAAAAGACTGCCAAAAGCAGAAGATTTAGGTTCTGCTGACTACAGTTCCTTTAGAACAGAAGAAAATAGAGAAGTTGATGATAAAGCCCCTATTGAAAGAGAGGATACACCATACCCAGAAGAAGTAGATAATAACTTAAATATTGAAAAAGAGTATATGGATCCAGAAAAAGAAGATACCCGACCTTCGCCCCCCCCATTTTCACATACTGAAAAAGAAGACACTCGTCGTTCCGAAAGTGCCCCTTTTTTGCTTCGCAAAAAAGAAGGAACATCCAAAAAAGATTTGTCAAACAAAGTTTTGCAGTTGCACAAGGGAAGAAAAACAGTGGACGAAATTTATAATATTTTGAAAAATCAGGGGTACTCATATCAGGAAATAGAAGAAGCAATGTACACTTTAGTTAAGGAAGGAAATCAGTCTATAGAGAGTGGAGGGGAGCCTGCGGAAGATACTATGAGAAAAGAGCATTTAGAGGGAACTATAAAAAAGGGACCTGGTGAGGAGACCCCGACAACTGAACAGGAAAGAGCACTACCAGAGATTGAAAATGAAAAATCATTTGCAAAGCAAACACCTGTTTTGACCAGTGAATTTGCACCTTTATTTGTGAAAATAGATAAATACAATGAAACAATTGAAACTCTCGGGAATCTAAAAAACTATCTTGTGGGAATGTCTAAACTGTTCGGGTTGGCAAATGAACTGGAGAGAATCAGGGCAAGCAATATTTCTGCCCTGAACAAGATGTACAACAGGACAACTGAAACAGCAGCGAAATTGTATAGTGGTTTGTTAAAACCAAAAGGAATGAAAATAGAAGGTGCCGGAGAGAGTCAGGCTGAGATTGGCAAATTAGATAGCGTTATTTCAGATTTGAACAAAGAACTTTCAATTTTGAGGGATGAAATTGACAAAATAAAGAGCGTGGAGTAGTTGACAGATATGGAATTAGACCAGCACTTTGTCATAGACAGAAAAGTTTTGCTGAGAATTGTAGAGTTAGCAAAAATCCAGAAAGATGAGGTTATTCTGGAAATTGGTGCGGGAACAGGCAATTTAACAAAACTGCTTGTTAAAAAAGCAAAAAAACTTTATGCAATTGAAAAAGACAAAAATTTATTTTCAGAATTGAAAAAGATAAGTAATAAGAATCTAAAACTAATCCCTGGAGATGCCCTGAAAGTCCAGTTTCCTGATTTTGATAAACTTGTGGCAAATCTGCCTTATTCTATTTCTGAGCCGTTAATTCAGCGTCTAATCTATGAAGATTTCAAACTCGCGGTTTTACTGCTCCCGGAGAATTTTGTTAAAATTATTTCAGGAGAAAAAAGAACAAAACTGACAGAGATCACAAAAACTTTTTTTGAACTTAAATTAGACAGAGATGTTAAACCAGAAAGTTTTTCCCCAAAACCAAGAGTTTTTTCAAGGATAATTGTTCTGATACCAAAAAAACCGCGAAACGAAAAAGAATTAATCTTCATGGAATTCCTCAAACAAACAGACAAGAAAGCAAAAAATGCTTTGAGAGAAGCAATTATAAAAGGAGGAAACAAGTCTGGAAAAGAGATTACAAAGAAGGAAGCAAAAAAGTTTTTGAGAAATTTCAAAATAGACAAAAAAGTTGCAAGACTGAATCTGAGAGAACTGGAGAAAATAAAGGAGTTTATAGTTTAAATTTTTAATTTATTGTTTTGTTAACCAATTTTTTTGGCTTAAGCCTTCCTACTTTTTTGCAGAGCAAAAAAGAGGCACCATTTTCAGAGAAAATGAGTGTTTAACCAATTTAATAAATAAAAGGCTTAATTATGGAAAAAATTGCTGCAATCAGGCTCAGAGGAAAATGGAACATCAGAAAAGAGATAGAGGATACCCTAACTTTGCTTGGAGTAAAGAGAAAAAATAATTGTGTTGTTCTGGAGAATAACAAATACAATTTGGGAATGCTAAAAAAAGCAAAAGATTATATAACTTACGGAGAAATAAAAGAGGAAACTTTAAAAAAATTAATTGAAAAAAAGAAGCCCACAAAACAAACAGAGAAGAAAGCAATATTCAGTCTCCCAAATCCAAAAAAAGGATTCAAAAGCATAAAAAAAGGTTTTAATCAGGGAGGAGATTTAGGGTACAGGGGAGAAAAAATAAATGAACTGATTGAAAGAATTATTGAGAATATTTCTCTCTAACAACAACATTATCCAATTCTATTATAAAATTTTTAAGGAATATTTTTTCTTCATTTGTTAGGTTATGAGAATACCAATTACAGGGCTGTGTTTCATCAATTCTTTTATAATCTTTATGACCTTGAATGTGCAAGATATTTTCTGTTTTAAGTCCATATTCTTTCATTAACTCATCAGGAAAGGAAATTTCTGCGGTACATAATAATGTCTGTCTGGAACCAGCGTTTTTGTAAATGCTAAGAGACTCTCCTGAACCGAACGCAATTTTATTATTGTATACGCTTAAAGGTCCAACAAACGGAACATCCCGAATTGTTATTCCAGCCTCTGTTCTTGCAGCCACACCATATTTTATTTTTCCTTCAGAATCTCTTGATACATTTTCTGATTCTTCTCCCAATACCACATCAAATCTATCAGTAGCCTTTTCTTTAACATCTTTTAAATCCAAAACTGTATTTTCCAAGGCTTCATTAACTAAAAGCACTGAACCAAGATATACACCTTCTTTAACACCATCCGGCAGAGGAAGTACTAAATCTAAGTTTATTTCATTTTCAACAATACTTCCATGAATCGGGGGTATTTGAGGGTTGACATAGTAATCACCACCCCACACAGGAGCTAATACCGGAAATTGTTCTCTTTTCAACATTAGTTTCTCTAAATTTTTGGACATCTTCACCACAATATAATAATATTTAAAACTATTTAAATGATTGAATATAGGCTTTTATTCTACCTCTACTCTAAACTTCCTAAACAACTCTTCAGGTTATCTTACACTCTCATAATTTAGAATCCTCTAATTTATTCAACAACCTCTACTCCAAGAACTTTCTCAACTTCTTTCCTCTCTGCTTCCTTGAAACTGTCTTCCTGCATGTATGTCTGCGTAGAACTCACTCCTGTAACTACAAGCAGTGTTTTTACAGAATCTCCAAGTTCTTTGTCTATAACAGCACCCCAGATTATTTTTGCACTAGGATCAAGTACAGAAGAAACTCTTTCAACAATCTCCTGACACTCTTTTATTGTTATACTTGTTCCGCCTGTAATATTTATTAATGCTCCTTTTGCACCTTCAACATCTATATCCAGCAGTGGATTATTCAACGCTCTTTCTACTGATTCAAGACCCCTGTTTTCTGTATCTGAACTTCCCAAACCA
Source organism: Candidatus Aenigmatarchaeota archaeon (assembly GCA_030620695.1). GTDB lineage: Archaea > Aenigmatarchaeota > Aenigmatarchaeia > QMZS01 > QMZS01 > QMZS01. The sequence continues at coordinate 6,699 of JAUXEA010000004.1, forward strand.
ATCATTGCCAAACCTTCATCTTTCATCACTGCCTTTAAGTCAGCGAAATCCAGGTTTACAAGTCCGGGCTTTGTAATTAAATCTGTGATGCCCCTGACAGCATTAACTAGAATCTCATCCGCAATTTTAAAAGCAGTTGTTATTGAAACTTCCGGAACAATCTCAAGCAATTTGTCATTAGGGATTATAATCAATGTATCCACATTTTTCTCTAATTTGTCCAGACCTAACAGAGCATTATCAAGTCTCTGTTTTCCTTCCATTGTAAAAGGCATTGTAACAATTCCTACTGTTAAAGCGTCCATCTTTTTTGCTATTTCTGCAATTACTGGTGCTGCTCCTGTTCCTGTTCCTCCACCAAGACCGCAAGTAACAAACACCATATCAGAGTCTTTTAAAGAATTTTTTATTTCTTCCTTGCTTTCTTTTGCTGCTTCTTCTCCTATTGCAGGGTCTGCTCCTGCTCCAAGACCTTTTGTAAGATTCTTTCCAAGTAGTATTTTTTTGCTTGCTTCCGCGTATAATAACTGCTGAGCGTCTGTATTAGCGGTAATAACCTCTACTCCAGTAACTCCACTCTTTATGAGCCTTGTTGCCGTATTGTTTCCTGCTCCACCTGTACCAATCACTTTTATTGTCGCTTTTCTCTGCTCCAAAATCTTCTCCAGACTTATCTCATTCTCTGTCTTCTTTTTTGTACCCATAACTATTATTTAAATTATTTATACTTAAATTAAGTATTTTGTAGAAATCATAACCAATTATTTTTAGACGTACAATTTAACACTAAAAATCAGGGCAATCTCAAAAAACGGAGTAAAAACTGAAAATTACCTTTTTATTATATTCTCTAAGATATATATTCTATCACCAAATATTCGTTTGCTCTGCAAACGATGCACCGTCCAAAGGATGATTATTGGAGCGAGTGAACAAAGTGAACGGAGCGAGAAAGGGGTTAAATGATAAAACTTTTTGAAATTTTATTTAACAAATAAAAAGTTTACTTACTAACTAATTTAGTTGTTTTGGCTTAAGCCTTTTTTAAAAAGGCTTAATTATGAGAAGGTTAATCATTATCCTGAGTATAATCCTGTTAATTGCCCCTGTTTTTGGTGGAACCCCAGCAAAATATGTAGACTGTGATATTAGTGTAGAAATTCAGGAAAATAGGATTATTAAAGAGAAAATAAACCTGACATTTCCTACCAGTGTAGACAAATTTAACTATTATATTATTCATCCAGTAACAAATTTAAAGGTTTTTGCACCTATAGAAATAGAGTGTGAAGTGCATTATGAAAGGGCAGGAACATTAATTTCATGCCAAAATTTCAATTCTTCAGAAATTTTAATTTCCTTTAACTGTTTGGGTTTGATCACCCAATACAAAGATTCTTATGTTTTCTCTGACAGGTATATAATATCTACACCAGCAGATGATTTCAAACTAAGAGTTTACCTCCCGAAAGGCTATATTTTGTCTGAGCAAAAACTTAAAGAAATAGAACATCCTCCATATTTCCCTATAGATGGTGTTCAGAAAACAGATGGAAGAACAATCTATCTAGAGTGGAACAGGAAACCAAAATTAGGCGAAGTTTATGATGTTTCCATATTTTATGAGAAAGCTCTCAGGTCTGACCAGTTTGCGGTTGTTGTATTTGCAATAATTGTTGTTTTAGCAATGATTCTGCTTTTTTTCATTTTTAGAAAAAAACCGGGAATTCCTGATTACGGGCTCAGAGGTGATGAGAAAAAAATTTTGGATGTTCTGTCAAGAGAAAACAAAATTTCACAGAGAAAAATCTGCAAGGAAACCGGGATGTCAAAAGCACATGTAAGTAGAATTGCAAAATCTCTTGAAGAAAGGGGTCTGATTGAAAGAAAGAGAAAAGGAAGGAGTTATGAGATTGTTTTGAAAAGAGAATAATCTGGTTCTTATTCTCAGTAATTATCAAAAAATTCTATTCCAAAACCTTTTTCTTCAATAAGTTTATCAGAAGCAGTCCCTTTATTTTCACCCAAATCTTCTGCTTTTAAAAATTTCCACCCTTGTTGTTCTTTTTTCATTGCTATTAGAGGAATTGCTCCTGCTTTTTCGGAGAATTCCAAAAGACTGTTTAATTGCCTCTCACTAACCCTCACTGTTGAAGCCCAACTCTTGCACTCAAAAGCAAAAATATTCCCCCTCTTGCACGCAATTACATCAATTGTGTCAGTACCGGATTTTGGAGCCCTCAAAACAGCAAAGTCCAGACTTGAGAGAAGTTTTATTAATTCTTTCTCTGCCCTGTACCCTTTTTTATAAGTGTGCATAATATTCTATGTTGTTAAAATTAAATCCTATTAATAACCTTTGATAATAACTTAACTCTAAAATATAAACATATAACTAAAGTTATGGATATAACAACTATAATGCAAAATGAGTATTTTATATTTTTATTAATCCTGATTGGAACAATTGTCGTCGCAAAACTTTTTTTCATTTTGATGACAATTCATGTCAAAAAAATAACTGAAAAAACAAAAAGTGATATTGATGATATTATTTTAAAGATTACAACAAAACCTTTGTATATTCTGATTATTTTTATTGGTCTGTATTTTGGATTAAAATCATTGTCTGTTCTGACTCAGTATGCTCTGGAAATAGATAAAATATTTTTTGTTGGTTCTATATTTATAGTTTCATTTATTTTTTCGAAAATATTGTCAGTCATAGTTTCCGAACATTTAAAGGTCCAGAAAAAATTTGAAAAAACACCCAAACTAATAACAAAAATCATCAGTATAGTTATTTATCTTGTTGCGGTTTTGATAATTCTTGACCATTTTAATGTGGAGATAACTCCTTTGGTTGCTGGTTTTGGAGTTGGTGCCCTTGCAGTTGGACTTGCCCTCCAGAGCACTTTATCAAACTTCTTTGCGGGTGTGCATATTATTACAGACAAGCCAATAAATGTTGGAGATTATATACAGATAGAAGGAAGCATTTCCGGGTATGTGGAAGATGTTGGGTGGAGGTCTACAAGAGTAAGAACTTTGCCAAACACTCTTGTCATTGTTCCAAATTCAAAACTCGCGGAAAGTGTAATTGTAAATAATTCTTTGCCTGTGCTTGAAATGTCTGTTGTAGTTCAATGTGGTGTTGCTTACGATTCCGATTTGGATAAAGTGGAAAAGGTTACAATTGATGTGGCAAAGAAAATACAAAAAACAGTTCAAGGAGCAATTAAAACCTTTAAGCCCTTCATCAGATACCATACCTTTGGCGACTCCAATATAAATTTCTCAGTTATTTTAAGGGTTGAGGAACCAGTAGCCAAATATGTTGTTACACATGAGTTTATAAAGGCTCTCAAGAAGAGATATGATAAAGAAGGAATAGAAATATCCTGGCCAGTCAGAAAAATCTATTATGGAAATACACTCCCGATGAAATAGATGTATTGACTGAGTATTTCTTCTGTCAGAAAATTTATTATGGGATAAATCTTAACCAAATTTTATTTTTAGGTATAGAACAGTAAAAGTCAATATTGAGCAAATAAAATTTGCAATAATAATCGGTACGTCCCAGATAAGAATACCATAAACCAGCCACAGGGAAACACCTGTGAAAAGAGCAACACACCACAGCAGTGAGAGGTCTCTTGTTTCCCTGAGTTTTAGAGTTCTAATTATCTGCGGCAAAATAGATATTGTTGTTAATGCTCCAGCCACTAAACCAATGAAAATGATGTAATCCATAAATAAAATAAAAAATTAGATTATGGAACTCAATGAAATAAAAGAGAAAATTTCAAAAGAAGCAAAATTAACAAGTGAAGAAGTTGATAAGAAAATAGAGGACAAAGTTCTTGAACTTTCAGGCTTGGTCTCTGAAGAAGGGGCTGCCTATATTGTTGCGAAGGAGGAAGGTCTGGATTTGCTTGAAAAAAGAGATAGGAGTCTGAAGATAAAAAATGTTATTCCCAAGATGAGAAGTGTGGAAATTGTGGGGAAAGTTGTTGATATTTCTGATGTCAGGGAATTTAGTAAAGGGGACAGGACAGGAAAAGTCAGGAGTATTACACTTGGAGATGAAACAGGTCAGATAAGAGTTGTTTTCTGGAACGACAAAGTTGAACTAAGTGAAAACCTGAAAGATGAGGATGTTATTAGAGTAAAACAGGGATACACAAAAGCAAACACTTTTGGAATCCCGGAAATTCATATGGGTAATGGGAGCAGCGTGGAACCTGAAGATAAAGATATTACCATAGCAGAGAAACCGGAAAAATCTTTTGGAGGAGAATTTTCAGGTGGTATTTCCATGGGAGACCGGAAAAAATTAAAAGAAATAAAAGAAGGGGATTTTCTGGAGACAAGAGCAGCAATTGTTTCTGTGTCAGAGAACGAATATTATACCTGCCCGGAGTGCAATTCAAAATTAGAAACAATCAATGGAAGTTCTGTTTGCAAAGACCATGGAAAAGTTGAACCAAAAAAGAACTTGATAATAAAAGGTTATTTAGATGACAGTTCTTTAACATTGAGATTTGTGGCATTCAGGGAACTCGCAGAAAAAATTAAAAATGAAAGTTTAACAGGAAAGGATAAAATATTTACAGGTCGGGTAAAAAAGAATGAATATTTTGGGGACTTGGAAATAATTTTGAATAAGATTGATGATATTGAGATTGACAAGGAAATTGGGATGTTGAAATGAAGGAAATTTGCTTTTAATTTTCTTTTTCTAAATTTTCACCTTCTCAGATAAACTTATCAATTTTTAATTTAAGTTATGGGAGAAAAAGTAGAGATAGGAGAACTTGTTGTTGCAGAAGTTAAGGAAATTTATTCAAGTTCTGTTGAGTTAAATTTGGCAGAATATAATTTAAAAGGATTTTTAAATGTCTCAAATATTCCCGGTCTATGGATAAGGGATTTAAAAAAATCTATGAAAAAAGGCCAGTTGATTGTCGGGAAAGTTATTAAAATTGACCACACAGTAGAACTTTCATTAAAGGGGATTTCAAAATATGAGAAAGAGAGAAAACTTAAGGAATATTCCCTTGAGCTTAAATCTGTTAAACTGTTTAATAAAGTTTGTGCGGAAAATAAAATCAAAAATAAATTAGTGCAGGAAGAACTTTCAAAGTTAAGGGATAAATATGGGAGTATTTACGAATCACTTGAAAAAATAAGGGGAGGTGAAGAAATTGACCTTGGAAAAGAATTTGCTGAAGTTGGTACCAGATTTAAAACAGGCGTAAAAACATATGAATTTAAGGGAGAATTAGAATTACACTCAAATCTTGGAAACGGGGTGGATTTAATAAAACAAAGTTTGCTGGAATTAAAAGGTGTTGAAGCAATTTATATTGGAAACACAAAATTTCTCCTAAAACTAAAAACAACAAATCCTAAAAAAGGAGAGAAAAATCTGGTTAAAGAAGCTGAAAAGGCAATCTCAAAAATAAAAAGTTCTAGTGGTTCTGGAGAGTTTAAATTAATAAACCAAAAATAAAACCTAATATTAGATTTCCTCTACCTTAATGCACTGGACAGGGCAGACATCTACTGCTTCCTTGTTGCACCCGATTTCTTTCAATTCTGTTTTCTTTGGGTTTGCTTTTCCATCATCATCCATTTCCCAGTTGTCGCAGACTGAAACGCATGCGCCGCACCCAACACATTTTTCCTTATCCTGAATTATTTTGAACATTAATTAAAATAGAAAAAATTAAGTTATGTCAAGAATTATTGTGGCTGGTGACAGCCTCCTGAAAAAAGATAATAAATTTTTATTAGTTCAAGAATCAAAAGAAATAGCAAGAGGAAAATGGAATTTTCCCGGAGGTAGAATAGAATTAGAGGAAGATATAATCTCCTGTGCCAAAAGAGAAGTTGAAGAAGAAATTGGAATTAAAACAAAACCTGAATATTTGGTTGGAATTTATCAAATTTGGCAAAAACCAAAAGAAAATGTAATTGTTTTTGTTTTTAAATCAGAAATTCTTGGGGGTGAATTGAAGGGTTCTGAAGAGATATTGGACCTGAAATGGTTCTCTATTGAAGAAATTAAAGAGTTAAATGATAAAGGTTTGTTAAGGGATAAGCTTGTTTTGAATGTAGTTGAAGATTATATTGCCAAAAAGAAAATTCCTCTTGAGTTTATTAATATTCACGATTAAAAATTATGAAAGAAGTTTTTGAAATTGACAAAGTGAAAGAACAGGAAATAAAAAAAGATGAATTATTGAGCAGACAAAGTTTAACTTTCAGGGAAATTGGAGGAAAGTTTTATTTAATTATTGACGGAAGTGAGGAAGCAATAGAGAAATTAAAGAAAGAATTTAATTTGAAAGTTTCAGAGAATAAAGAAAAAATTTTGGAGGAAATTGAGAAACAGGAGGAAAAAGCAGTCCAGGGTTTCGGGAATATTTTTGGATAATGTCAATTTTTATCAATTGTTTTTAAACTTCAAAATATTTCTTCACAAGATAAGAATTCAGTTCCTTATTTTTATTTACTTCCTCAATAATTTCTTTTTCGTCAAAAAACCTGATTTTTTTCTCTGCTATTCTCTCAGGAATTTCTTTCTTGTTTTCTTTTAGGAAATTTTTAATTGCTATTTCAACATTCAGGAATTTTCTTTTTGTATCAATAAAAAATTTGTTTTCTTCAATATATATTTTGTACCCATTTTCAAGATATTTTGTTAAAAAGTTGTTTACCTCTTTAGAAAAAATTAAAGGACCTTCCTGCTTTTTGAATTTTGAAAGCATTCCGTTCTCCAATTCAAAAATAATAAAAGCATTTTTTATCTCATCTGTCCAGGAGAAATATCTGATTACAGGAAAATCCTTTTCCTCTAAATACTTTGCTAATCTCTTGGCTAATTTTCTTATCTGTGGATATAAGTTCTCTATAATAATTTCCGGTGGTTTAAATTTGATTCCAACAAAATTTGTCCCTCTGTTCTCTTTTAATTTTTCTATTAACCGGTTTTTTGTGATTTTCTTTTTAACCGGAAATTTTTTTGTTTTTAAATATCTGTCTGCCCCAAGTTTTAGTCTTAAAAAATTTTGGGAGGATAAAGGTGAAGCAACATTTCTGTTTTTGTCTACAGGGTCTATAGTAATTAAAGCATCTTTGAATTTTCTTTTTGCTTCTTCCTCATCTGTAATGTTTTCAATGTCTATATATTCTCCAAAGTTTAGTTTTGAAATTTGTTTCAGAGTATTCTCAAATGTTCCATAGTTTATAATTAAAAGTTCACAAAGATAACCGCTTAATCCATTATGCTTTGCATCTGCTCCATAAACATCAATTTGCTTGCAGAAATATTTTAGTAATCTTGCATGGTCAACTCTATAACCAATCAGATTTTCTTTTATATATAAAGTATGATGCGGAGACCTGTCAACAGCAGAAATAATTTTTTCTCCTCTTCCTGTTTCATAGCAGGGGACAACATCTATTTCAAAATATGGGGCCAGACCCTTCCAAGCTGAGTTACTAACAATTTTATTTGTAAGTTTCTTAGTAATCTGATTTGTTTTACCAATCTCCCTACTAGAGTTAACTTTAACTCTGACATAAGGATGCTCAGCGTATTTAATATTATAAATTCCTTTCAATTTTTCGCAAATTGTTGTTCCTATCAATAAACCATGTTCCTCTAATTTTTCTCTTTTAACTTTTTTTCTGAAAACAATAAACAAATCAATATCATGATCTTCACTCAACCAGGTTTCTTTTGCAATAGAACCAACAATCAGGGGGTAAGCATAGAATGGTTTTGAAACTTTGGCAGATATTTTTAAGAGTTTATTTACAAAGTTTTCAACAAACTCCTGTTCTTTTTTTGTTGGTTTGATTTTTTTAAGAATTTCCAATTCTACTTTGTTCATAAATAAGCCTTTTATTGGTTATATATATCAAAAAGGATTAAACCAAAAAATTAAGATTCTTCTTTTGTTAAATTTTTATTAAGTTTTTTGGAACTATTCATAAAAAAATCAGACAAAATAATATAATGAAAAAGGCAGTTTATTCAAGAGATTTGGGAATTAAGTTGGAATTCGGAGAAGAGAAAGAACTTTTCAAATGGTTTTTTGCTTGTCTATTATTTGGGAAACCAATTCAGCAGGAAGTTGCAAAAAGAACATATTTTGAATTTGAAAAGGAGGGCATTTTAAGTCCTGAAAAAATTCTAAGTTCCGGGTGGGATAAATTAGTTGAAATTTTGGACAGGGGCCATTATGTGAGATACGATTTCTCAACAGCAACAAAGTTATTAGAAGTCTGCAAAGAACTGAGAGAAAGGCACGGAAGTTTAAATAATCTCTTACTCAAAGCAAAGAGTTTGAAAGATTTAGAAAGAAAACTTTTGGAATTTAAAGGAGTTGGAAAAGTAACAACAAAAATATTTTTGAGAGATTTAAGGAAGTCTATTAATAATGACACTTCTTTATTTAAATAGTTTTACTATTGTTATGAACCTTTGGAAAGACCTGCCTGCCGGGGAAGATAAAGTTCCTGAAGAAGTTTTTGCTGTAATTGAGATTCCGAGAAGATGCCAGAATAAATATGAGTATGACCCTGAAAAGGGATATTTTATTTTAGATAGGGTTCTTTTCTCGCCAATGTTTTATCCAACAAATTATGCTTTTGTTCCCGGGACATGGAGCAAGGATGAAGACCCTCTGGATATTCTTGTTTTGTCTGATGAGCCAATTGTGCAGGGTTGTGTTGTTCTTGTCAGACCTGTTGCTTTGTTAAAAATGATTGATTCCGGGGAGGAAGACCACAAGATTATTGCGGTTCCTGTAAAAGACCCAAGATATGCTTATATAAAAAACAAGGAAGATTTGAACCCTCATTTATTAAAAGAAATTACTCATTTCTTCCAGAGATATAAAGAGTTGCAGGATAAAAAAGTTGAAATTATCGGGTGGGAAAATAAGGACAAGGCTTTGAGTGAAATTAAAGAATCTATGGAAAGGTTCAAGTCAAAATTT
>JAUXEA010000073.1 GCA_030620695.1 Candidatus Aenigmatarchaeota archaeon
CCCTCTTCACTCTTTTGTGTTTTTTAAGTAATCTGTTTAATCTTTCAGTAATTCCACCTTTTACCTTGCTTTTTTTATCTTTAGTTTTTATTTTCTTTCTTGCAGAAACGAGTGCTCTCTCCAAACTCTCTAGTTCCTTTGAAATCATCCTTACTCTGTCATCTGCAAGAATATTTAGTCCTAGCTTTAAATCCTCTTTTGCTGCTTTTATCTCTTTCTCAATTCCGGTTTTATCCCCGCCCTTCAGTTTCAATTTCTTTATTTTGTTCTCTATACCTGCAACTTTTTTAGTAATCTGTTTTAAATTGTCCATAATTATCTTTAATTTATTTATGATTATGAGAGCCCAAATTTCTGTAGAATTTCTGATTATTGTTGGTCTTGGTATTGGCCTAGTTTCACTTTATGTTCTTTATGGTTATGATGCTCTTTACTCTTACAAAATAAATAATGAAGTGTCTCTGGTAAGAAGTTCTCTTGAAAAAATTGCAAAAACAGCAGATTTTGTAGCAATTCAGGGAAAACCTGCAAGACAAAAAATAAATATTTGCCTGCCCCTGAGTTTGGATAATTGTACTGTAAACAATAAAACCCTATTCTGTTCTTTGCAGGGAGGAAAAGAAATTTTTTATGATTCTAAAATTGATTTAACCGGCAGTTTGCCCGGTTCCGGGTGTTGGGATTTAATTTTAAAGGCAGAGGAAAATTTTGTGAATATAACTGTATCATGAAAGCACAGGCGTCCGTAGAATTTTTAATTCTTCTTGGAATTTTGAGTCTGATTTTTGCGGTTTTAATAAACTATTCCGGGGGGTATCAGTTTTACTCTGCGAATTTAAAAATTGAGCAACAGTATAAAAATATTTGTAATCAGGTTAAACTGGAAATTGAAAATGCTTTGGAGACCGGACCTTTTTATAACAGAACATTTTATCTTCCAGATGGAAATTATAATGTTTCAGTTGAGAGTTATGAAATTAAAGTTGTTTATTCTAATGGTGTAAAAACCTGTTTTATTCCTGTAAATCTGAGTGCTAACCTCAATAAAGGAGGGAATACAATTATATATAATGAAAGCGGGGTATTTATTAACTAAGTTAAGAGGGCAGGTTTTTTCTTTTGATTTTCTAATTGCCTCTGCAATCTTTCTTTTTGTTGTTGCGTTACTCTTAACTCAGGTAGGGCATAACACAAAAGAATTAAATGAAATCAGGGAAAAAAATGAAATAATAGAAGAAGCATATAAATTAAGTGAAATTTTTTTTAGTGAAGGGTACCCAAAAAACTGGAATAGTTCTAATGTGCAAATTATTGGGTTGAAGACAGATAACAGGATTAATTTTGAGAAACTTGAAAGTTTTGAAGAAATTGGTTATCAGAAATCTTTGGTTCTGCTTGGTTTAAAAAATGATTATAACCTAACAATTTCTAATAATCTTACAAAGTGGAGTTTTGGAAAAAATCCTGAGAATGCTTCTTCAATTACAAAAGTTGATAGAATTTCAATTTTGAACAGTTCTATTGTTTATATTCAAGTTCTAATTTTTAAATAATGAGGGGTCTTGTTTTTTCTCTGGATATTATTCTTGGAATTTCTCTTTTATTAATTCTTTTAATTTCAAGTTTCTATCTCTTCTCAGTTCCGGAAATTTATGAGGAAAAATATTATGAGCAACAAAAACTTATTGCAAATGATTTTTTAAATTCTCTTGCAGAATTAAAAGTTTTTGAATCAGTAAATCAAAGTGAAACAATAAAAAATTTAATTTTAAGTGAAAACCTGACAGAAGACGAGCAGGAATTGTCTGTTCTCAATTTGATTTTGACTTATTTTGCAAGATACAAAGATGAAAATGATACAATAAAAAAAGAAATAGCAGAAAATATAACAAAAGAGATGATTTCTTCAATTAAAATTCTAAAAAATACAAATTTCAGTTTGTCTATTGGAGATGATTTAATTTTTGGAAATTATACAAACATTTCAAGTCCAATTGTTGTTTCAAGTTTAATTGAAAATACTTATAGTTCAGAAGAGCCAAAATATGGTTATATGGCAAGAGCATATTTGGGTGGAATAAGTACAGAAAGGTCAGGTTACCTGTATTTTGGAGGTTTTGTTGGACAGGGAAATTTAACATTTAATTTTTATATTCCGGAAACTGCAAAGAATATAACCTCTGCTTATTTAGAGGTTTCAAGTGGCTCCAACTTTTCTTTGTTTGTTAATAATGATTTTTCCGGGAATTTTTCAATAATAAATTCTACAAATTTCTCTGCAAACATAAAAAGTTCAGATATCAATATTTCAAATTTTAAAAAAGGGAATAATACAATAAAAATTGTTTTTAATTCACCAGATTTAAGCGAGCAATATCTTGGAGGTGGTTTTTTTAGAGTTAATTATAATACAACAGAACTTTTTGAGGAAGAAGAGGCTGGAAAACTAAAATACAATTTCCCGGGAATTTTTGGAATTCCAAATCTTTATGACGGATTTTATATTCAGGGAGATTTAAATGATATGAGTGTTTATTTACATTATTATAATAATATAACAAATGGAATTGTTTATTTAACAATTGGTAATTCTACTGTTTTTGAAAGTGATGAGAGTGGAGAGCAAAGTA
>JAUXEA010000058.1 GCA_030620695.1 Candidatus Aenigmatarchaeota archaeon
GAATTTCTTTCATTGCGGGAAATCTTGTAAAAGACTTGGCAATATTTCTTTATCCTATTATCCCTGATTTTTCAGAAAAGGTTTTTAATTTTCTCAATATAAATCCTAAAGAGGTAAAATGGAAGGAAGCAAAAGAATATGATTTTACAGGAAAAATAAAAAAACCAAAACCTTTGTACAATTTTTCCGGAAAAATAAAAAAACCGGTGCCTTTGATAGAGAAGATAAAATAAAATCAAGTCGTATACTCAGGCTCCACTATTTTCTTTATTATTGGTGTCTTTAAAGCTTTGTCAAATTCTTCATAACTTTTTGCAACCATCTCAGGAATTGATGGTCTCATTTTCTTTAAGACTTCATCAAAATGCTTTTTGTCCACTTTATCCACACTTTCTTTTTTCAGGCTTTCTTTTAATGCAAGCATTGCTGCTTCCCTGCATAAGGCTTCCAAATCAGCGCCAGAGAAATTTTTTGTTTTGTCTGCCAGCGCTTTCAGGTTAACATCTTTTGAAATTGGTATATCCTTCAGGTGCACTTTTAAAATCTCAACTCTTGCCTTATCATCCGGCGCAGGAACTAGAACATGCCTGTCAAATCTGCCTGGTCTTAACAATGAGTAATCCACAATATCAGGCCTGTTTGTTGCAGCCATTACTACTATGCCTTTAAGTTCTTCCATTCCACTCATTTCTGTGAGCAACTGGGAAACAAGAGTATCCACAACTTCTGTTCTACTTGTTCCTCTTGTGTGAGTCATTGCATCAATTTCATCAAAGAAAATTATTGATGGAGCTGCCTGTTTTGCCATCCTGAAAATTTCCCTCAATTTTTTCTCGCTTTCACCAACCCACTTGCTGAGCAGTTCAGGACCGCGGACAGAAATAAAGTTTGCTCCTGATTCATTGGCAACTGCTTTTGCAAGCATGGTTTTTCCTGTTCCGGGAGGCCCGTAAAGAAGAACTCCTTTTGGAGGAGTTATATGAAATTTATCAAATTTATCAGGATATTTTAATGGCCACTCAACAACTTCCTGCAACTTTTGTTTAACATCTTTTAACCCGCCTATGTCTACCCATTTCACATTAGGAATATCAACAAGAACTTCCCTCATTGCAGAAGGTTCAACTTTCCTCATTGCATAATCAAAATCTTTTTTTGTCACAACGAGTTTTTCCAAAACCTCTTTGGATAATTCTTTTTCTTTCAGGGATGAAAGATCAGGCAGAACTCTTCTCAAAGCACGCATTGCTGCTTCTTTGCATAATGCTTCTAAATCAGCACCAACATACCCATAGGTTTTTTCAGATAATTCTCTGAACAACAAATCAGACAATTTTCCCCGAATCTCATCAAAAACATTTCCCTCTTTTATAACTTCTTTGATTTTTCCCTTTCCTGTTTTTTTAACTTTTTCAATTAATTTTTCGGTTTCTTCTTCACTTTCTTTCTTTTGCTTAATTTTTTCTTCAAGAACTTTTATTACATCGGCTTTTACATAATCCGGTTCTATTGGCATGCTCCTTGAATGAATCTGCAATATTTCCAGTCTTCCTTCCTGGTTTGGAACCCCGATTTCAACTTCCCTGTCAAATCTGCCAGGTCTTCTTAATGCAGAGTCAAGCGAATCCGGCCTGTTTGTTGCCCCAATAACAATAACCTGTCCCCTGCTTTTCAGCCCATCCATCATTGTCAGCAACTGGGATACAAGCCTTTTCTCAACTTCTCCTGTGACTTCTTCTCTTTTCGGAGCAATTGCATCAAGTTCATCAATAAAAATAATAGCAGGCGCATTTTTTTCAGCATCGTCAAATATTTTTCTTAAGTTTTCCTCTGACTGCCCGTAAAATTTTGACATTATCTCAGGACCCGCGATTGAATAAAACTTTGCCCCTGATTCAGTGGCAACTGCTTTTGCAATAAGGGTTTTTCCTGTTCCCGGAGGTCCGCGCAATAAAACACCTTTTGGAGGTTTGACCCCAAGTCTCTGAAAAAGTTCAGGGTGCCTCATGGGTAATTCAATAACTTCTCTTACAGAAACTATCTCTCTTTTCAAACCACCAATATTCTCATAAGTTACTTCAGGGACTCTTTCTTCTTCCGATACTTTAACAGCTTTTGATAAAATTTCCACTTCTGTTTCTTCATTAATAAAACCTCCGTCTTTGGGTGAAATTTCAACAACAATAAATTTTATATCCCCGAAAGGTGTAAAAAATGTATTTTGGTCCCTGATAAAATTTCCAAAGAAATCATCAAAAAAATCAGCATCTCTTCTCCTATAAATTGAATTTGGAATAAAAATATCTCCTTTTGAGAAAGGTCTTCTATATAGGTTTTGTTTCATGTATTCCGGGTTTGTGCGTATCATTACTCCTTCCTGAGCAGGAGCAATCACAATTCTGCCCGCTTCTTTTAAATCTGCTTTCCTTACTTTCACTTTTTCACTTATTCCTGTTCTACAATTCCTCCTTGTTATCCCGTCTATTCTGATAATATCAAGACCAATATCAGAAGGATATGCTCTGACCCCAACACAACAGGTTTTCTTTTTCCCTTCAATTTCTATGTAGTCTGTTTCCTTAACACCAATTTTTTTCATAAAATTAGAACTCAATCTGGCAATTCCTTTTCCATAATCCTGCCTGTTCGTGGACAAGTCCCCAACCTTAAGTTCAATTTCCGCCATAATTAATAAATTTTTTAATCTTTAAATGATTTAATTGGTGGATTTATTGAATAAAGAATTTAAATAATGTTATTCTTATACTTTTTGGCTTCCTGCTTTTTTTGCAGAGCAAAAAAAGAGGCACCGTTTGCGAAGCAACCTTTTTTTCGCTTTGCGAAAAAGGGTCTCTTTTTTCCGAAAGGAAAAAAGCAGAACGAGTGAAGCCTTTTTATCCAATTTAAACAATAAAAGCCTTATTACTATCCAATTTATCTGTTTTGGCTTAAGGGTTTTTCATTTATTTAACCAATAAAAGCCTTATTACTATCCAATTTATCTGTTTTGGCTTAAGGGTTTTTATCCTATTTAACCAATAAAAGCCTTATTTATGAACAAACAAATTCTTTCTTTTTTAGAGAATAAAACAAGATTCCTTACAAAAAAATATCCCCTGATTAAAGCAATTTTTGTTTATGGTTCTGCTGCGAGAAAGAATAAGAAGCCAAATGATGTTGATTGTGCGGCAATTGTTGATGACACTTCAGAACAGTTTAAGGAATCAATTCTTGACTATCTGGAAGAAGAAATGAAAATACTCTCAGAGGAAGCAGACAAGAAATTGAAAATAGATTTACATTTTCAGTCACCAAAAACTCTGTCTAGTTGGTGGGATTCTTTGAGAAGCGGGGAACCATGGGTAACAA
>JAUXEA010000033.1 GCA_030620695.1 Candidatus Aenigmatarchaeota archaeon
GCCAACAAATTCCAGTTTTACTTTTCTCTTTCTCAACTCTTTTATTTCGTCAAGACCAAGAAATCCTATTTCTTTTCCTTTATTTGCCTGGGCCTGCAGTTCATCAATAACAAATTCAGGAACCAGAATCTTTGCTTTTTTTATCTCTCCTTTATCAATCAACCCCGTAAGTTTTCTTGAAATCAAAACAGAAGTATCCGGGACAATTAATTCTTCTTTTCCAAACTGCATAATAATCCAATTTTTAAATTAATAGGCTTTTATATACTTATTTATTATTTTATGGACGCAATGTGTAGAGACATAATTGGAAAGATAATTGTTTCAGAGGAAACCGGGAGAAAATTCGGGCTTGTCGGAAATCTAAACTTTATTGTTGAGAGCGGTGAACTTTTGAATTTGGGTGTGGAAGCACCAACAAAAGTTGTTGAGCAATTAAACCTGGAGACAGATGACAAAGGAAATTTTATTGTTCCCTTTTCAACAGTGAAAAGTGTTGGAGACTTTATAATTGTCTCTGAGAAGGAAATTATTTAATTTTTGTTTTTTATTTTTATGTTTAAAGCAGTTATTTTTGATTTAGACGGGACACTCGTACATACAATACCAGAATACCGATATAGAATTGTTGGACAAGTGCTTAAAGATTTGGAGGTTGCTTCTACTAATTATTATATTGACAGATTTTGGTTTGAAACTGAGAGGGACCAGGTAATTAAAAAACATTTTGGATTAGAACCAGAATTATTTTGGAAAATTTACAGGAAATATGATACCGTAGAATTAAGAAAACAATTTACAAAATTATATGACGATGTTAATTTTATACAGGAATTAAGACAAAATAGTTTTAAAACTGGAATTGTAACGGGGGCACCACTTCATATTGCTAATCTTGAAATCGGAATGCTTGGTGAAAAGAATTTTGATGCAATTGTAATTACACAAACTTCAAATAGAATAAAACAGAAGCCTCAACCAGATGGATTAGAAAAATGTTTGAATATTCTTAAAGTTAGAAAAAATGAAGCAATTTATGTTGGGAACGCAGAAGAAGATGTGATTACTGCTAAAAATGCACGAGTATTTGATGTTCTCTTGAAAAGAGGAGAACATAAATTTGAAAATATCCACCCATCATTAGAAATAAATTCCATGTATGAGTTAAGACCGTTACTAAGATTATAAATGTAGAACATAAGAATATAAACCAACTTTACTATTTTGGCTGAAGCCTTTTTATTCAACTTAACCAATAAAAGGCTTCTTTACATCAACTCAGGAACTTCAATCCCGAGCAAACCCAGACAAATCTCCAAAACTTCTCTTGTTTTTTTCACCAATCCCAATCTGAAACTTTCTTCTTCACTTCCAATAACTTTGCAGTTCTCATAAAATCCTGAGAAAATTGTTGCCAGTTCAAAAGCATAATTGCAAATTAAGTTTGGTTTTAGTTGGCCCCCGCTTTTCTCCACTACCCCGGAGAATTCCGGAAATTTCTTTAGAAGTTCCAATTCATAATCATTTATTTCTTTGACCTCCAATTTTTTTTCTTCGGTGTTTCTCAAAATAGAGTTGCACCTTACAACCATATACTGGAGGTAGGGTCCTGTGTTTCCCTCAAATTTTATTGCTTTGTTTGGATTGAATTCCTCATTTTTGTTTCTGTCAACCTTCAGAATATCATATTTTAAAGCCCCAATTCCGATTTTCTTTGCTATTTTAGAAATCTTGGTTTCTTCCAAATCAGGATTCCTGTTTTTTACTTCCTGTTTTGCTTTTTCTATTATTTCGTCAACCAAATCATCAATTAAAATATATTCACCTCCTCTGGAACTCATCTTTGAGCCAAGTAGAGTTACAATTCCATAACTCATATGTTTGCAGTTTTTGGTCCACTTGTATCCCAAAATTTCAAGGATTTTAAACAACTGCCTGAAATGAAGATTTTGTTCAGAACCAACAACCCAGATTGAATCTGTCAGATTGAATTCTTTGAATTTATGTATTGTCAGTGCCAGGTCAGAAGTCAGGTAAAGACTTGTTCCATCTGCTCTTGATAAAACAGTATTTGTCAGATTATATTTTTCAAGGTCTATAACAACAGAATCATCATGTTCAAAAGCAAGGTCTTTTTTTAGCAATTCTTTTGCTATTTTTTTGCCTTCTTCCTTAAATTCGTTTTCATAAAGGCAAACATCAAATTTTATTCCCAAATTTTTGTAAGTTTCTTCAAATCCTGAAATTGCTCCATCCACAATTTTCCCCCATTCTTTCTCAAATTTTCCTGTCTTGTTTTCAAGTTCAAACAGAATTTTTTGTGCTTCCGAATTTAGTTCTTTTTCATCTGTTTCCTTGTGCAATTTGGCATATATTTCAGCAAACTCATGGTCAATTTTTTTCATTTTTTTAATTCCATATTTCTGCAAGGCAATAATTTCTTTTGCTACCTGCTTTCCCAAGTTGTTGTAATAATTTGCCCTGACAATCTCGTTTCCATGAAACTCTAAAATTCTTGCAATAGAATCGCCGAGAAAAGTTGTTCTCGCATGACCAATGTGCATTGCTTTACAGGGATTCGGATTTGAGAATTCAATCATTATTTTTTTGTTTGTCTTTGGTTTTGTTTTAAGTTTCTCTAATATTTTTGGACCAAGTTTTTTATAATTAAAATAAAAATTTAAATAACCCTTTTTTTCTTCAATCTTTTCAAATTCTTCGGGCAACTTAATTTTCTTTATTACTTCCAGAGCAAGTTCACCTGGATTTATTTCATTCGTTTGCGAAGCAAACGATGCACCGCCCTTTCGGGCGAGTGTCTTTTTCTTTGCCTCAATAAAGCAGATATTGCAGGAAATATCACCGAATTTTCCTGGAAACTGAAAATTATTTTCCTTTATTTCCAGGAACTCTTTTTTCAATTCTTTAACTAATCTCTGAATAAGTGCTTGTAGCATAAATTAGTTTAATTTTACTTAAGATTTCCTGACTTGTAAACTTTGAGTATTTAAAATTTTCTATTAATAAATATTTATGTTTGGAAAAGAAGAAGCTTTGTTCAATCTTTATGTTGGTTTAGGAAATATTAACCAATCTCCAAACCTATCTGAAGTAGAAATTACCCCAATTTTGGGTTTGTCTAAAGTATTCTCATCAGGAAGACTGGTCAGGGGATATGACCCAAATCTGCATACTGTTTCAGTTGATATTGATATTAAGCAGGGAAGAGAAGGGCATCTTCATACTGATTATGGGTTTATAAAATATTACAAAATTGGTAAACATGGTAATGTTGAAATAGAGGTATGGGGAGAAAGTCCTTATTACAACCTAAATGGTTTATATAGAAAAAATAGTTTATCTATTGAGCAGGATTCTAATATTCCTGAAAAAATGGAAGTGTTATTCAAAGAACTAAAAAAATATGGGGTAAAATTACCTCCATCTGCACCCTGTGAAATCTATGAGAGATTATACAAAGAAAAAATATCTGACCAATAAATCAATTATTTTAATTCTTCCTGTTTTTCGCCAACACTCACATCCAATTTTCCTTTCTCGTTTAGTCTTGAATACAATTTAATCTCATCAAACTGTTTTATAGTAATTATAAAATCAACAGCAACAAAGTTCTTTATCTTATTGATATTGTTTGAATAGCAGTAAATTTCAATGTGTGGTTTTTCTCTTAACTCAGAAATTACTCCAAAGAAAATTGCTTCTTTTAAATCAACTATCCCGTCTTCGGTTTCTATATGAGTAAGTTCCCCGAAACCCTGAAGAATTCCTGATTTTATTTCATAGGTTTCTACAGCGTTTTGCAGGTCATTGAAATTCTCGTTCTTACTTAATTTCAGGAAAATTTCCTTTCCTTCTTTTGCTGATATCATAATTAAACCTTTTATTTATTAAATTTATCAAACAAGCGTCCTTTGGACGGTGCCTCTTTTTTTGCTCTGCAAAAAAAGCAGGAAGGCTTCACTCGTTTTTCCTTTAGAAAAACGGTGCCCCATTTTGCGTAGCAAAATGAAGGTAGCCAAAATAATTAAATTGGTTAGTAAGAAAGCTTTTTTAAAAGAAAAGTATCTAATCTAAAATGATGTCAACAGAATCTATAATAAAACAATATTTACTAGTTAAAAATACTACTAATAAAAATAATCTTGTATTCAATTACTGACCACTTGATTTAAACTCAAGAAGGGATTTTTTCTGGGACTCATAAATTTGCTTGCAACCCTTTTTACCCAGTTCAAGAAGTTTATCCAACTCATCTTTTTTTAGAATCCCATCCATCTGCAATAAAAGTATTTCATCTGTCAGAGGCAGGTAAGCAATTGGCAAATCAACTTCTCCTTCTGTGTCCTCTTTTCCTGCAACATCCAAAACCAGACTGCCGGATATTTTTCCTGCAGAACAACTTGCAACCAAATCCTTCATTGGTATTCCTGCATGAGCGAGAGCAAGAGACGCAGCATTTATTGCAACACATCTTGTGCTTGCATCAGCATTTAGGATATCCATATTAATAATAATCTTTGTTTTTGGAAAATCTTTCAGGAAAATTACATTTTCAAAAACTCTTTTTATAACAGAGGAGATTTCATTACTTCTCCTTGAAAATCCAGGCCTGTTTCTTTCATCTGTAGAAAAAGACAGCATAGTATAGTTAACTTCAAGTACTGCCCTGTCGTTCTCTTCAAGACGCCTTGGGTGGCATTCCATTGGACCATAAACTGTTGCCACGGCAACTGTATCTCCAAGATGAAATATTGCAGAACCGGTTGCTTCCTTACTTAAATCAATTTCCGATTTTAATTCTCTCAACTCATCAATTTTTCTTCCATCAATTCTTAACCCATTTTTAATTAGTTCTGTCATATTTCCAATTTTTTATTAACTGGCTCTTCCTGTACAGCAGACTTATTTTTATCACCATTTTTCAGTTCCTCGTCAATTAATTCTCCAACCCTGTCTGTCAACCCGGGAATATGTGATTCATCGTCAATTTTCTGTATTATTTTTATTACAAGGTTTATTTTGCCTCCACTTATCCAGATAATACCATTTTGCCCAATTAAAATTGTACATCCTGTTTTGTTTTGTATCATTTTTATCATGCTCCCTCCTTTCCCAATAACTCTCGGAACTTTTGATGGAGTAATATAAGCAATTCTCCCCTCTTTTAAAACTTTCGCGTCATAAGACTTCATAGATAATTTCACTTTGTCAGTTAGTTCACTTATCTCAGAATATATCCAGACCCCGGGTCTATAAATCCTCATTAATTTCTCCTGGTCTATTGTTGCATACTTGGAAAGGTTACTGGTGTTACTCAAATACAAATATGCCGGGAGTGGTGCCTGTATATCAACAATAAAAAAAGGATAATTGAATTCTTTTATCTGTCCGATAATTTTGTCCCCTCTCTTTGGCTTGTAACTCTGTTTAAACGGAACCACACTAATTTTGTATCCCTCTTTTTTTATTCCAAAAAATTTTGAGTGAGTCTTTCCACTAAAAACAAAAGTGCCCTCTCCTGATTTCTCTGATGTTGAAATTAGAGTTCCGGGAGTAACAATAACATATCCTTCTTTCTCTTCCATAATTTAGAAAAAACTTTAATTAGTTATGAACCTAAAAAGACAGAAATTTGAAATTAATTTAAACCCAATCCAGAGAGGGGGAATTTTGACAGA
>JAUXEA010000078.1 GCA_030620695.1 Candidatus Aenigmatarchaeota archaeon
AAATTTATATAATGAAGATGGAAAAATAGAATTGGGTGTTGGTCCAGAAGGAGAAATTGTAATTGTAGATGTAACTGGAACTCCTGATGAGTGCAGGTTTACTTATGATGGTTTGCAGGTAAGTAAAGAACTTGCAAGAAAATTTTATAGGAATAGTGATTGGTATGATGATACTGAGAGAGCCAAAAAGTCTGCAGAGGAACAAGGAATGAACAATTGGAAAAACTTGTGTACTCCACCACCAGAATTAGATTTAGAACTAAAGATGATTATATCAGATATGTATCCTTCAGCAGCTAATGCAATTATAGGTAAAGAATTATTTGACTCCCCAAAACTTGGAGAGGTTGTGAAAGAATATAAAGATTACCTTGAATCCAATCAAATGTGAATTTATTCTCTTACAACAATAATTGGGAGCGCACCTTTTTTTAGTTCTTCTTCTGCAATTTCCATTGGTTTCCCATTTAATTTTACTAATGCGGGAGCCCCGTAAGAAAGTTGTAAAGTCCTTGCTCCAATTACCCTCGCAATCTCAAATCTTGTTAATTCCATTATTATATAAAACTTTAAATAGGTTAATATTAATTCTCAAACAAAGGTGATTTTCCATCAGGTATTTGCTCGTACTCTTAATTAGCAACAAGCATAATATTTATCCAATATACTCGGAATAACCTTTTGTTGGTTTTTGGAACTGGTGTGTGAGTTGTTTTGTTTTTTCTTCTAAATCCTTAAGAAACTTTTCCAGTTGCTCCACACTTTTATTAATGTCCTTCAAATCAACATTTACTTCAGTCAGTTTCATCAGGACTTTTAGTACTTCTTCTGCTGCTTTTGGGTCTGTCAAAATTGGATAGCCAATTGTCTCACCAAGCAAACAACAACCTTTTATTTTTTTTCTTTTTGCCAAGCCAAGAAGCAACCCGGAAATGCCAAAAACAGAACCTATTGAATTTTCTTTTTCAAAAAAGACACCTGCTTTTTTAAGTTTTCCTATATCATCCAAATTTGTTAAAGCACCCAAAACTCCTGGCTTGGGCTTTTCAACACCTATTCCAAAACCTCCCGTTGTTATGATTTCTTTGACTCCAAATTCTTTACTCAATTCCAGTATTTTTTCACAAATTACATAGTAACCTTTATAATCAACAGGCTGGGAGTCTCCAATAACAAATATTAAATCTTTTTTTCCTTTGTAATAATAAAGGTCTATACTCAGGGAAAGAATTTCATTTTTTGGGCTTACAAGGGCTAAAGGAAAAAAACACGGGGAATGAATCTCAGCAAATTTTTCTGCTTTCAGTTTTTCAACCAGATATGAAACAGCGATTCTGCCAACATTACCAACTCCCGGCAGACCCTGCATTAAAATAGGGTTCTTTAGTTTTGGTTTTTTTAAGTAAGTTATTTCCGTCTCCATAATTTTATTTTATCTTTTATTAGTTTAGTCTTTAATAGTTTTCCAATAAGAAATTTTATTCTATCTTTTATAATCTAATTCCTTATTAACAAAGAAGTTTTCTCAAACTCTCTCCAAATCATCCAATAATCTGTTAATATCTTCTTTTAATGCATTTAAATGCAAGGATATTCTTTTTTTCTCTTTTTCTATTTCATCAACAGCATCAAACTTGCCAACTACTCTGTTAACATCCTCACCATCCACATAAGCCTTTTCTGTCTCGCTTAATTCCTCAGCAATTTTATCTGTAACTTTCCCGAGCCACAAATTTAAATTTATTGCTGCCTTCTTTTTTATATAAGTTCCGGGCTTTAATTTGCTTTTTATTATATCCTTCACTCTTGCATGTGGAAATGGTAAATTAGCAATTTCAGATTCCTCTTTTGGTGGAGTTTCTTTCTCAGCTTTTGATTCTTCCATAAATATAGAAAGTTAAATATAAGTAGATATAATAAAAATTAATATTGTTCTGGATGAACAGGCTCAAAATAAAAATCACCTGCTCTAATTATTTCAACACATTTTCTGACATTTCCGAATGTTGTTTTGTCATACCTTTCTTCCATTTCAATACTACCATAAAATTCCATTTTTTTAATTAAAAAATTAAATAGTTGGTCTTTATCTCGTTCATCTAAATAATTGTCAAATTTCTTCATTTCAATTTGATATATTTCTCTTAATTCATTCTTTGTCAGTTCTTGTTTTTCTTGAATATGTTCATGAAGAATTTTAGAAACTTCATTTATATCAAAAATGTCAATACCTTTTTCTATGTCAAGCCTATCAATTAAATCATCATATGTCCTAAAATCCAAACCAATATTCGGGCTATAAAACTTCTTAATCGGTAATTTTCCTTTATATTCACGACTTCTTCTTTCAGCTTCTTTATTTTCCATCTCAATCAGGGATGATTGATCATATTTTATTTTATTCATATTCCTTCCTTGCCTCTTTTATTTCTTCTTGAACCTTTGCATTATTTTCTTTTATCCAATCTTTAAATTTT
>JAUXEA010000008.1 GCA_030620695.1 Candidatus Aenigmatarchaeota archaeon
TATTTTATTTATATTCACGCCATTTGGTATGCATACAACATTTTTTACACCACAAGACTCTATATATTTTTTTATCTCATTTGAAGGCGCGATCACGCAGTCCAGTTTCGAGTAGATAATTTTAGTATATTTTTTTGCAGGATATACACCAACCTTTTTTAAAATACCCTGGAAATTTCCTTTAAGGATATATGGAAAATATTCCGGTAACAAAGTATGATATGTCCCTACAATAGGAATTGAGTAATGCCTGGAAACTGCAATACCAATTACTCCTGAAGTAAATGGTGAATGTATGTGAATTAAATCAAATTTTTTCTGCTCAAAAATTTTTTTAAGATTTTTTAGTCTTGCTATTGGGATTCTATATCCTTCATATAAACGAAGATTGAATGAATGCAATTCCACAATCTCTAAATTTTTTGATATTTGTTTTATATTAAACCTTTCTCTACCAGGTACAAATAATGTCACCTCGTTGCCTTTGTCAATAAAGAATTTTGTTATATCTTCTATATGCGTTACAACACCATCCCTGTGTGGTTTATAAGTATCTGTAAACATTGCAATTCTCATAATCTAAATCAATTTATTAAGAGTCTAAAGCAGATTTATAAACCTTGTTTAATCTCTCAATCTGCATCTTAATATCATATTTTTTCTCTACAAGTTTTCTTGCATTACTTCCGAGTTTTTTCAAATCTATAGTTTTAATTTCTCTGGTTGCCTCTTCAATCTCCTTAACTTTTGTTCCGCAGACAATACCGCAGTTCTTTAAAACTTTTTCCTCTCCCCCAAAGTTTGAAACTATTACAGGCTTTCTGCAAGCCATCGCTTCTAACACTGTATAAGGATGCCCTTCCAGATATGAAGGAGAAGCAAAAACATCTATTGAATTATAAAATTCCACTGAGTCTTTGACAAAACCCAAAACTTTCAATTTCCCGTTCTCTAATTTTTTAATTTTCTTATATTGTATCCCAGTACCTGCAACCACTAAATTTACTCCCGTTTTTTTGCATGCCTTAACCAATGAAAGAATATTTTTCTCTATACTTAATCTTCCAAGATAACCAATAGTGAAATCTTTAAAATAATGTTTTGATTTCTTTCTCCTAAACTTGTCCATATCCACGCCATTTGGGATAACTATGAGATTATCACCTACAATATCTTTAATTATCTCCTCTTGTCTTTTTCCAACAACAATGAATTTGTTTGAAGTTTTTTTATATATACCTGCTATAAATTTCATATAGTTTTTTGAAAAAATTGAATAAATATTATCCCCTACCTGTACATGAAAAGTATTTATTATAACTGGTTTTTTCTTTATTTTTTTATAAATAAAAGGTATCAAAAATTCGGAAGAGGTCACCCCATGATGTATATGAAAAATATCACAATTTTTCATTTCTCTTTGTATTAATCTTGTTTCTTTATCTATTCCATAAGCCCCATTATAAATATTCAAAGATATTTTTGGTGTTACAAGTTTTGCTTTAAAGTAAGTCAAGAGATAATCTAGATGTGTGGTGATTCCCCCCTGAGGTCTTGCATAATAAGTCAGTTTCATAAATATATCATGTATGATTATAAAAATGTAACAAGATTAGATGAATCTAAACATCAAGGTGAATCTTAGTTCCATAAAAATATTTTTTTAATAAGTTTTTGTTTATAATCTGAACTCTTTTGCCAACTTAAACGGGTCTGAGGATATGACGGAGTTTCCGTATAATTCCATTGCCCCAATATCTGAGTTTTTTCTGTCTATTGGCCCCCTATCTACAAGATGTAAAATCCAGTAATCCTTTATTTTATACAGGGAGAGATTGAAAGATTTTACATCTAATCTGAAATAATTTTGTAAAACTCTGTAGACTAAATCACTCAACTTTTCAAATTTCTTTTCTTTGGAAAATATAACAATTTCCTTTTCTTTTATTGGAGTCAAATAAAAAACCAGTTTGCTTTTTTTTATTTCAAGGCCAAGACCCAGACTTTTGTGAATCTCAAATAAATCCGAGAAGTAATCTGAATCAAACTTCTTTTTGTATTCATCAGATATTTTAGCAAGCAAATCCAATTTTCCATACTGCATTTTTGAAGCACATAATTGCATGTGCCCATGAACTATTGATGCTCCTGCCCTCCAGAGACAATTCCAGATTAGGAAAAAATTTTTTGCTTCCATATCAGTTTTCCTGACTTTTTCAAACCATTTATCTGCTGTTTTGAAATAATCATGGAGCCAGACTTTTTTTATTTTTAACGGATTATGTTCCCTAAAAATAACCAAACCATGAAAATAATCATACTTTGCAACATTGACCGCGGTTATACAATATTTCCCTTTTATCCTTCCAAAAACATTATAGGGTGTAAAATTTTTTGGGTTGCAGAAATTACAATTTTCTTTTTTTTCAATTTTCTTTAAGTCCATTTCAACTTTCTGTATCGGTCTTAAATTCCTTAACTCATTAAATAAAGAACCCTCCTTGGTAAAATTGTTATTAATCAACACAACTTTCTGATTTTTAACTTTTTCTAAAGAACCAAATTTATTCTTTATCCAGGTTTCCATTTTGGTTGGAATACTTAATTTACTGTCAGAGATTTCAAAAGAATAAAATCTGTTGAATAATTCTTTATCTTTCTTTGGAAGTTTATTTATTAACTTTGGCAGGTCTATTATTTTTAACTCCATAGATTATAATATTTAAAATTTAATAAAGAACCCCGACACAGAGTACCGGGGTATTACAGGGAATGAAATATTTAAAAATTTAAGAAAATAAAAAAATTAAAATAAATTCAACCTTGCAACTCTTGATGTAATTGCCCGGCTCATAGTACTCTGCCTTTTTGCTCTTTTTATCCTGTTAGCCAGCACCATATCACCAACTACCTCCTTAATCCAGTTTGCAAAATCATTTCTTTCTTCATTTACATGGTGCAGAAAAGTTTCTATGTCCAGCTCTTTAATCTCTTTTGCAAGTTCCTCAAGACTATTTATTACTTTTCCATTCCTGCAGTAAAATTCTTTACCCTGCTCAACTGTACCCAAAAAACTCTTATCCATATAATTAGTTTTTATTCTTTTAATATATTCCAATCTTAATTTCAGATCGCTTAAAGCATTCATAAAAACAATAAAACCATCGTAAGGAGTTTGGTAAGGATTAAAATATTTGTGAACATCCCCGTCAGCAAACCATTTTGTGCACATATAATAAAAATGGTCAGAAATTTGTAATTTTCTCCAGTCATCTATTAATTTTTTGTCTCCATATTTTAAAACTTCTTCTTCTAGTCTGTAAACAGCAGATAATGCTGATTGCTGCATCCTGTTACCCATCCATGCGCTTAAATCTCTTTCACTATCCGCCCATGAAACTATATTTGAAAAATCTATTTCACCAACGGGTTTAAATTTTTCTATAGATTCTATAGGGGTCACAAATTCATCCCCTTTCTCCAATACTTTTAATGGGAAATGTTTAAGAAATTCAAAAATACCTGTCTCTTTCCATTGGTGTTCTCCAAAAGTTTCATAATCCATAAATAAATTTATAAGATTTCCGTTCCCATTATGATTATTAACCCAGTCCACGAATTTATCTGCAGTTAACGGCCAGCCCTCCCATTTTCTTTCAGAAAATCTAAAAGCAATATCATCACTTAGTTTGTAATGTTTGAGCAAAACCTTTATATTACTTGTTTTTCCTTTATAAACAAAACAAGGACTTCTCCATTCCAATATTTTATCCCATCCTTCAGCAAGAATACCCTTATATCCGAGTTGTCCTATAAATTTTCCAATTTCATTTTGATAAACCAATTCTGTGTTTCTGAAAATTTTTGGTTTAACGCCAAAAATCTCCATCATTTTTTTTTCTTGCTGCTTTATCTGCCTTTTAAATTCATCCATAGAAAACACAGAAGCAAGAGAATGATAATAAGATTCACAAACCAACTCACAGCAATTGGTATCTACAATTTTTTTAAAACTTTCCAGGACTTTTGGATATTTTTCAAGTTGTTCAAGCAATACTCCTGTGATTGAAAAACTAACCTTGAATTTTCCATCTGTTTTATGTATTAAGTCAAGCAAAATTTTGTTTGTTGGAAGATAACTTTTTTCTATAATTCTCTCAAGATACATTTTGTTTATTTCTTCATCAAAATAACTTTTTTCTTTTCCAATATCAAAAATTCTAAAATTTAGTCTGATTGGCTGGTGAGTATGCAGATAAAAACAAACCGCTACCATATTAATTAATTAGGGATTTATAAATATTAATAACATGTGAAGCCTGTTTCTTCCAGGATATATTTTCTAATTCAAGATAAGCGTTTGAAATAATTTCTTCGCTCATAGGAGTATATTTTAGAATAGATATTATTTTGTTTGCTGTTTCTTCCACATCCCAAAAATCAACCTGAAAACAATTATTCAAAACTTCTTTTACCCCGGAATTTTTTGAAACAATAACAGGAATTCCATTTGATGCTGCTTCCAGAACTGTAATACCAAACGGCTCTGATACAGAAGGAAGAACATATAAATCTGCTGATTTGTATATTTCTTTAACTTCATCATCTTTTAGTCTTCCTGTAAATAAGATTTTGTCCTCTATACCAATATTACATGCTAAATCAATCATTTCCGGCAACATTTCCCCGCCACCAGCCATAACAAACAAAATATTTTTCTCATAATCCAAAACTTTTTTGGCTGCCCTAACGAAATAATCAGGGCCCTTATGCATACTCAACCTTCCAAGATATAAAACAATTTTTTTTCGATTATATGTTTTGTTTTTTTTAATACCATCAAATTCTATTGCATTATGAATTACTTCTATTTTATCTTTAGAGATATTATATCCTTTTGCTATTTTATTTTTTGTGTAATTTGATACAGCAATAATTTTATCTGCTTTATTAAAAGCGTTTAATTCCATATTATATATAATAGGATTACAGCCACCACAACTTCTGTCCAGTTCTGTTGTATGTACATGTAAAAGCAAAGGCTTTCCTGAAAATTCTTTTATTTGCATCCCTGCAGGAAAGGTCATCCAGTCATGGCAGTGAATTAAATCAAATTTTTCGCACTTTGCTATCTTTACACCTCTCTTTGTAAATCTGTTAATCTCTTCTTTTAAATTCCCACCATAAATTTTTGCTTCTTCTTCGCATAGTAAATACTGGTATTGATAAGTATTTTCATTTAGGTAAGGGCTTAATAAACTTTTAATTCCCTTGATTGAAACAAAATTAGTTGGAATTATTTTCAGGTTATTACTTTCTCCTTTAATGGGCAGGATTAAACTTATTTTTGTTCCCAAATTTGCCAAAGCGTTTGATAAATTATAAGTAACTTTTCCTAAGCCACCAATAGAGTGGGGTGGGAATTCCCATCCAAACATCAGAACTTTTATTGATTCCATAATATACAAATATAACATTTGTAATAATATTATGCCTGAAATTTTTGTACAGAGAGCAAGGGAGGTACTTCTTAAAAATGAAATTGGAATTGGAATCAAGGCAGGAGATTATTACCCGGACCTTTGGGTTAGGGATGCATTGATTTCTTCGTTGGGTTTGGTTATTTCAGAAGATGAAAAACTTATAGAATTAGCAGGAAAATCAATAAACACAATTTCAAAATACCAGAAATTTACTGGGCAAATTCCGAATAAAATTTCTCCTGACGAAAAAAAAGTTTGTTTTGGTGAGGGGGGTTGTGTTGATTCAAGTTTGTGGTATTCAATTGCTGTTTTAAATTATTTTAATGCAACAAAAGATTTAAATTTTTTAAAGGCACACTACAAAAAAATAAACAAGGCTCTTGGCTGGGCTTTATGCCTGGACCAGAACAATGACTGGCTTATTGAGACAAATGAAGGTTCTGGTTGGTCAGATGTTTTACTTCATAGTGGAAGAGTTCTATGTAATAATGTCTTACTTTATAAAGCGTTAAGAGATGCAGATGAAATAAATAAGATTTTCGGAAAAGAAGAAAGTTTTGGGTGGATTGCAGAACACTTAAAAGAAAACATTAATTTGTTTTTCTGGCCAAAAAAGGAAAACTTGGAAAGGATTAAAGAGGAATATGGTTTTTCAAGAATTGATGCCGATTTTGAAACTGCTCTGTCAAATATAAAAGGAGAACCAAATTATTATTTGGCTGATTTAGGTTTCAGGAAATTTGACCCGAGGTTTGGCTCTTGTGCAAACTTACTTGCTGTTTTATTTGATGTTGCTGATGAAAACAAAAAAAACAAAATTTTTGATTATATTGAAAAAGAAAATCTGGATAAGCCTTACCCTTTAAAGATATACAATCCACCCATCTCTAATGATGACCCCTTCAGAAAATTTTATTTCAGGTGGTCAGAATTATCTTATTTACAGGAGCCCGGGAATTATCATAACGGGGGAATCTGGCCTTTTGTCGGGGGATTTTATATTGCAACCCTGAAAAAGGAGGGAAAACCCTTTGAAAAGGAATTTGAGAAATTAGTTGAAAGCTGCAGGTTGGGAAAGTGGAGATTTTCCGAGTGGCTGAACTCAGAAGGAAAACCAATGGGCTCTGCAAACCAGAGCTGGAGCGCGGCAATGCTGCTTTATGCTTATTATTTTTGAGTTTTTTTTTACTTTTTAAAAAAATTCTAAACTACAAGAGTCCAAGTTCTTTTGAGGCTAGGATAAACATTGCATGAGACCAGCATAAAGGAGAGATAGATTTCTGAATTTTGTTGTGAAAGATTTGTTCTGGTATATATTCATCAACCAAACCGATAACTTTTTTATAATATTTCATTGCTTCATCTTTTTCATTCATTTTATTTAATATAATACTCATCCAAAAATTAAGCAAGGGCCAAAATCCAGCTCCTTTCTTTCTATGTAAAGTCCGAAACATCCAACCATCATACTCATCGTGTTCATATCTGTAAACTCCAAAATCTTTTACTAGCTTTTCTTTTATCAGTTTAACAGTATTTTTTGCCAATAAATGTTTTACTCCAATAATTTCAAAAGGCCAAATAAGACCTAACATACTAGAGTCTATTCTTTCATCATCCACTCTTCCAAAAGATCTAAAGAAATATTCTTTCTTTTCTGCATTTTTTAATAAAACTTCTTTCATTTCACCTACTATCTTAATATATTTTTTGTCTGGAAATAATTGACTTGCAGACCACAAACCCGTAATACATGCTGCAAGCGAATATGTAAAATTCTCTTTTAAATCTGGAAACGTTAATCTTTCTTCCCATAAATCATTAGCAATCAAACTAAAATGATCTTTTTTCCAAGCATTGCAAATACCCTTGGCAGAGTGAACAATTAATTCTTTATACTTTATACCTTCTTTTTTCTTATCTTTAAAATGATGCCAAACAGCAAACAGAACAGCAGCTGTTTGATCAGGTTGAAATTTATTTAAAACTTGCAAACCATTTGGGTAATATTTTTCATAAAACAATCCTGTTTCCCCCCCAACCTTCAGCTCTATTTATTAACCAATCAAAAAATCTCTCTTGTATATCTTTTATTCCTAAAACATCAGAAGCAAGGCAAGTAAAGCTTGCGTCTCTAGGCCAAACATAAAAATAATTTTTTGCTTCTTTAGGATAATAAGCTTTTGTAGAATTAGCAGCGACAATAGCGCCATTTTCCAAACTACAATCTAAAATTACTTTTTTACTTGTTTTAATTAGTTGTTCAACTTTATTTTCCATAACTTAACTATAAGCTTAATTTATAATTATGAGGATTGCTTATTTTGTCTGGGAATACCCGCCTTTGGTGGTTGGTGGTCTCGGAACTTATGCTTCTGATTTAGTGCCAAGACTTTCGAAATTCGGAAATGAAATCAGTGTTTTTACATTAAATAATGGAAAATTAAAAACAAGTGAAAAAAAAGGCAGGATAGAAGTTCACAGGCCAAAAATTGTGGACAGTACTAATATTCTGAGATATATAGTTAGTGAGAACCTTATGAAGTGGGGAGAGCATCTGTGTTTTTTCAACAATATTTTCTCCTATAATTACCTGTCTGCATCAAAATTTATTAACGAGGTCTCAAAAAATAAAAAGTTTGATTTGGTTGTTATCAATGACTGGTTGTCCGGCATAGCGGGTTTGATGATTAAACAGAATATGAATATTCCAATTATGTATCATATTCATTCAACAGAACAACAAAGGGTAGGTAATGGCAGTCCAACAATTAAAACTCTGGAAAGAGAAATGAGTATAAAAGCGGATTCTATAATAACAGTCTCTTATTCTATGAAAGAACACTTAATAAGTCTTGGATATCCGCAGGAAAAAATAAATGTTGTGTGGAATGGTTGTGATACTGAAGAATATAAATTAGAAAATGTGAACTGGAAGTTGGTGGAAGAATTAAAAGAAAAATACAAGATAAAAGAAAGTGAAAAAATAATATTCTTTGTTGGAAGGCTTACTTTTGTTAAAGGCGTTGAAAATTTAGTTTCCGGATTCCCCTTGGTTTTAAAAGAATTTCCAAATACAAAACTAATTATCTTAGGTAAAGGTGAAGAGTATAATGATATTATTGAATTGCTAAAAAGATTTAATATTGAAGACAAAGTTGTAATCAGGTCGGAATTTGTTTCAGAGGAAGAGAGAATTGCACATTATGCTTTGTCAGATATTTGTGTATTTCCAAGTTTTGCAGAGCCTTTTGGAATTGTTTCTCTTGAGGCAATGTGTTTGAAAAAACCAGTAGTTGTTGGTGCAAGCGGGATTTCCGGATTTAGAGAACAAGTTATTAATTCAGGTGAGGAGCAGGCAGGAATTCATGTTGATGGTAAAAGACCCGATGATATTGCTTGGGGAATAAAGGAAATTTTGAAAGATGAAAATAAAGCAAGAGAAATGGGGGAAAATGGAAGAAAAAGAGCAGAAAGTGTATTTAATCTGGATATTGTTGCAAAAAATACTTTGTTTTTGTATGAGAAAGTTGCAGGGAAGGATAAATAGCTTCAGTAACTAAACAAGAATGAATAACCTTATAATAAAGTTGTGGGAAATTCTTTGACTAAAAATTATACTTTATTCAAGAACCTTCAACAATTGTAGTTCACTAAATTCTTTGTCAATTCTCAAAAAAATTGCTCCTGAAAATTTGTTTTCGGGAATATAACTGAAATTTTTGTATTCAGAGAAAAAATTTATTTCCTTAGAGAAACTTGTCTCTGCGGAATTGTTCTGTTCAAGAAAGAAATCTTCACCATTTATTTTAAAGTTTATTTTGCTATCAAAAAAATTTGCAACCTTCACATCGTTGTCGTCAGTGAGTAAGTAGAAGAATTCTAAATTTGGATAATGCTCTTTAACAAAACTTCCGAAATCCAGAATATTGTAGTTTTCCTCCAGACTTGAATAAGCAATCCAGTAATTGTATTCTTTTGCTATATTTTCTAATAAGGAGTCATCAACATTTGGCAGATAAATCTCTTTTTGCAGGTTTGGTATTAAAAGAAATAGAGTGACCACAATAGAGAGTGCACCAAGAATAAAAATCTGGCCTTTCATAATAAATAAAAGGTAAAATAATTATGCTACTTGAATCACACTCTCATTCCTGGTATTCTAAAGGTCCCATATTGGGAGAAGAAAATATTGTTTCTCCCGTTGAGATGGTTAAAGAAGCAAGAAGAAAAGGTCTGAACGGAATTGCAATTACAGACCATGATAATTTTAAGAGTTGGGAATCACTTAAAAAATTAAAGTTTGATGACTTTGTTGTAATCCCGGGGGAAGAAGTTTCAACCTTGCAGGGTCATTTACTTGCTTTGGGCATTACAGAAGAAATAAAACCAAAACAGGAGGTTCTTGAAACAATTGATAAAGTTAGACAGCAGGGAGGAATAACAATAGCACCCCACCCTTTTGACCTTGCAAAAAAGGGAATAAGAGAATTTTCAAAATCTGCTGATGCAATAGAGGTTTTTAATGCAATGAACATTGACAAATTCGCAAATTCGAGGGCAAGAAAATTTGCAAGGAAATACAATAAACCAATGACTGCCGGGACAGATGCACACATGAAAGAATGGATTGGGAGAGGTATAACAAAAATAAATTCTGATTTTGATTTGGATTCTGTTCTAAAGGAGATTAAAAGAGGGAACACAGAATTAAAAAAAGAATATCTTTCTGTTAATGAACTCACAGACTGGTATTTAATGAGACTAAACAAGAATTATGATAATGCCTTGAGATATATAAATACAAATTATGGATTCTTCAAAAGAGGTCTTACAAAGAATTTAATGAAATTTTCCGGGAGGGAAACTGTTTTCTCAAGAGGTCTTGTATATTCACTGTCTCATTTTTCTTTAACCGGTTCAACTGCTTATTCTTTCTTTATTAATTTTCCAAGATGCTTGGTATAGAAACTGTTGCACTTGTTATCTTATTTCTCATTTTTGTTTATCTTGTTTATAAAGGAATTAAACTTTTGTTTAGATATCTGGTTATTGCAGGAGTTTCTGCTCTTTTTCCTGTAATAATGATAAAGTTTTTTGGAGTTTCATGGCCTTTAACTTTAGGAACAATTCTTGCATTTGTTTACCTTGGAATTTTAGGGTACACAATTTATCTTTGGTTATCAGTTCTTGAAGGCATTGGGAAAGGTGTTATTAGTGTTTTTGGTTTAAAGAAAAACAAGGAGAAAGAAATAGAAAAAAGAGTTGAGAAACTGGAGAAGAAAGAAAAAGATGATGATGAATAATTAATTAAAATAATCTTCTAATACTTCTCTGATTTTTGGTTTATATTTAGTTCCATACTTTTCATAGGTTTCAGAATCACCAAGTTCATATTCACCATTTAATATTTTCAATTCTATTCCTCCCTGGTCTAAGATTTCTTTTGCTTCCTTCTTTGTTTTTCCTCCTCCTGTTCCAAGACCATTTACAGGATTTGATAGCATGACCACTAACTTTACCTTCAATTGCACCCCTAATTTTGCGGCTACAATATCATTATCAAGCATAGTTTCTTTTCTTGCTACAGTATCATTATAATTATAAATTGGCAAGTCCATTTTATCAAAAAGAATTTTGCTAACTTCTCTTACACTATCTGCTCTTTCATAAAGGTCCTCATAAATTACAAGAAGCTGACCACAAGCTATTTTATATTCTTTAAGTCTGTTTTTATACTCTTCAATCAAATAACCCTGCCCTACACTTGCCAATGCGGCTCTTTCATCAACATCGTTTGGTAGTGCAGTTAATCCTTCTTCCATTGCACCTATAGCCACGGCACCAGAAGAAACTAATGCAACCTCTATTCCATTATACATAATTCCGGCAATTTCTTCAGTGAGACCTTTCCAATTATGTTCTTTCAGATAGTAACTACTCTTAGAATCACCAAAAAGGTAACCAGTACCTACCTTTACAATTACTGTTTTAGATTTCCCCATAATTTATATTTAAATTAAATAATAACAAAAGAGTAGTATTATTCCTTTTCCAGTTTTTTCAATTGAACAGAACCGCATTTTGGACAGACTTTCTGTGCTGGCTCTAAAATAATTGGTTTCCCTGTCCACCCGCATTTCAGACATTCATATTTTCTACCCATAAAGCCTTTTCTATAAATAATTTAAAAAGGCTTCACTCGTTTTTTCTTTGAAAAAACGGTGCCCCATTTTGCGTAGCAAAATGAATGTAGCCAAAAAATGAAATCGGTTAACAAAAAATCCTTTCCTTTTAAAAATAAGCCTTTAGAAAATTTTTTACCTCACAAAACCAACCTTTTTAAAATGTAGTCAAAAGAAATTTGGATTAATCAATATCCTGATTATAAATTCATGTCCTGATTATAAATTCCTTTTGCAACTTCGTAAACACACCATATTGTTGCTGCTGGCAAAATTATTTTACCGGCAGTTTCATACCCGAGGATACCAGACCAACTTGCAAGAGCAGGGGCAGTTACTCCTCCACCCAACAAAACAGTACTTATGTCATATGCCGCTCTCTTACTAAATATTGAGTCCCCCCTTCCTGAAAGAGATTTACCTAATTTTGAAATATATTCTTTCATAAATAAACTATGAAAACTTTAAATACTTCTTTTTTAGAAGTAATAAAACCCTGAATATTCTTTTGTTATCCCAACATTTTCCCAACAACTTTTTCACCATCAAACTTCTCCAAGTCTTTATACTCCTGCCCTGTTCCAAGGAACAAAACTGGTTTACTGGTTTTCTGTTTTACTGACAGAATTGCCCCACCTTTCTCATTTACATCAACTTTTGTTAAAATTAATCCATCAAAACCAATCTCCCCGAACTTTTCTATCTGCTCAAGAATATCATTTCCTGTCAAGGAATCAAGAACAAGAATTTTCATATCAGGTTTATTAATTCTGATAATTTTGTTGAGTTCTTCCATCAGATTTTTGTCAGAGTGAAGTCTCCCGGCAGTATCTGCAAGCACAACTCCATTAATTGTCTCTGCATGTTTCCTTGCATCAAAAACAACTGCTGCGGGGTCTCCTCCATATTTATGTTTTACAACATCTATTCCAAGTTTCTCTGCATGAGTTGAAATCTGTTCAATTGCTGCGGCTCTGAAAGTATCTGCTGCAGCGAAAACTACCTGAATTTTTTGTTTCTTTAAAAGATTCCCTATTTTCGCGATTGTCGTGGTTTTTCCTGAGCCATTAAACCCAAAAAACAAAACTGTTGCATATCCCTGTTCTTTTATCTTATTCTTAACAAAAGAAACCAAATCAAAATCTTCTTGTTTTAATAAATTTAACAACTCCTCTTTCAGAACTTCCTTTATATTTTTTCTTTCTTCCTCTTTTAGTTTTTCAATAAT
>JAUXEA010000035.1 GCA_030620695.1 Candidatus Aenigmatarchaeota archaeon
GCAAAGAAGAAAAGAGGGGTTTTAATTTCCAATGAAAATGTTATCAATGGTTCAGATGGAAAGGCAGTTGTATCAAAGTTTCATCTTAATGTTCTTGAAGAAATTCATATTTTGAAACCTGATGAAGAAATTTCCTTTCTAAACACAAAACTAAAAACAACAAAATGTATGCACGCAGACGGAGAATGTATGGGTTTTGTTTTGGAAGATGAAAAGAAAATTGGGTACACCGCAGACGGGGAATATTATGGAGGGCAGGAGAATTATTTTAAAGGGTGTGATTGCCTGATTATAAATTGTTTAAGACCAAGAAATGCGGAGCCTTATGGACACATGACCGCAGACAAAGCAAAAATTTTAATTGAAAGAGCAAAACCAAAACTCGCAATTTTACAACATCTTGGAATGAAAATGATATTCGGGGTTGCAGAGAGAGAATCAAAATGGATTGAAAAGGAAACAGGAATAAAAACACTTGCTGCCAGAGACGGACAGGTTTTTGAATTGGACAGAGAAAATAAGAGTTTGGTGAATTTCTAATTACAATTTACTCTTCAAAAAATAGATTATAAGCACAATTCCTACCACTAAAATAGAGGCAATTATATAAAGAAATACATCAGGATTATTTTGAAAAGGTAAAGAGACATTCATTCCATAAAAACCTGTTATTGTTGTGGACACACCAAGAAACGCCATAAAAATTGTCAGCATTGTAATTGTTCTGTTTAACTTATTTGATAATATAATCATGTGATAATTTCTCAGGTTAGAGATTGTTTTCAGGGAGGATTTACACAGGTTTAAGCCCTGGTTGGAATCAATAATTAAATCCTCCATGATCTCCTTGTCCTCTTCAGAGAACTTAATCTTTTTGAGCAGTCTTTCGTAAATTAATGTTGTGTAATGGTAAGAGGAAATAAAATAACTAAGTTTCTCTTCCTGTTGTAGCAGAATATTCAGATCTTTCTCTCTCATTTTTCTTGTAGAATTCTTTTTAGCATTTACAATTTTTACAATTTTTATTGTCTCCTTCTCAAATTCTTTATTAATCATTGACAGGAATTTTATCAGGACTTTCAGTTTTTGTGTTGTAATTAATCTGGCTTTCTTCTCAAAAATGGACTTAACAAATTGAGGCTCGGCAGAAGATAAAGTCAGAACAAATTTGTCTGTTATTAAGAGTAAACAGGTACTTAAAAGTTGTTCACTGCTGGAAATTAGTTTTACAAGAATGTACACCTTACCATCATCAAATTCAACTCTTGGCACTTCGTTTTTATCTAAACCAGAAATCAGGTTCTGCTTGTCTAATTCAAATTTTTCTGTGAGGAATTCTATTTCCTCTCCTGTTGGATTTACAACATCTATCCAGCACCCAACCTGAAAATTTTCAAGTTTTCCAGTTGCCCTGTCTTTTAAACTTTTTTTGTAGTAAGTTATCATAAAATTAAAACTTTTTTTGTTTAAGTCTTGAGTTTATTTTCAATCTGGTAAACCAACTTTACAAAGTAAATTTTTGAATTTTCGAACAGAAGTTTAAAAACATGAAGTGAGGTAGAATAATCTACCTTTTGTTTACCCTCTCAGTGCCAGAAGCACATCGCAGGTGGGTAGGGACATTCGTCTAAGCGCTTAAAGCTTGCATCTCATTTAGTGGAAACTATATCCCAGTCTAAGATTGTTCTATTAAACTATATCTATAAAAAACAACCTTAGAGACTTTCTCTTCCAGTTTCCTTGGCTCTCTCAAACCGTTTTTAATCGATGGGTAGAATTTCCTCCTCTTCCAAGGGAAGTCCTTCTCCACCTCACAACATAATCAAAATAGTTTTATAAGTATATATTATTTTCGGTAGCGTGAAATATATAATTGTGAATATAAATCTCAAATCAAAGACTTAAAAATCTTATTCTAATTATTGAATTCCTCTTATAATTATGTCATTTAATATATTCAATAAGTCCAATGAAAAAAAAGTAGATGGTTATACAATAGGGGTCAGTTCCGGGATGTTTGGAATGGCTGCTCCAGAAGAAAAAATTTCTTTAATAGATATTTCACAAAAGGGTTTTTATTCTGCTTTGAAAGGAGTTAAGTTTACTCAAGTTGACATAGAAAGAGGGACAGAGTTTATTTCTCCGGAATTAAAAGATAGAGTTAGGAAAATAAGAGAAGATTTAGGAATTGGTATAGGTATTCATGGTTTGTGCGGGGCAATGGGTTCAAAAGGGATTTTTCTGGATTCTGCAATTGAGGATGATTATCGCAGAACACATGATTCTCTAATAAAAGATTTGAATAGAAGCGGGGAGATAGTAAAAGCAAAATATTATCTGCAGCATGCTTCTGAAACAACACCTTATGGTTGGTTAGGTAAAGATTTACAGCCAACAACAGTTGTTGATATATGGGGTCGGAGATTTCATGAATTTTTGCAGGATGATGATAAAAAATATCTAATAGATTGGGCTATAGAAGAGGATACTATTTGTGCGGTCGTAGGGAGAAGATATGGAATTACAAGTTACAAAAGTGGTGTAGAAGATGCAAAAAGAAGGATGGAAAGACGTATAAAAGACGATGAACTTAAAGGAATAAAAATTCCTGACGAGGCTAAAAAAAAGTTGATTGATAATCAGGTTCAAGAAATTAGGAGGGCATTAAAAGAAGAATTATTGAGATTTTCAGAATCTCAGGATTTGATGTATGGAACAGAAAAAATACCTTATTATATAACCGCAAAATGGATGTCGGACCAAAAAGACCCAATCTGGGTGGGGGTGCTTAATGGTAAAAATTTTGAAGAAGTTAGTTATAAAGATTGGGTTCCTGCAGTTTCATTAAAATATATCTGGGGTCATTTTAATCCTGACCAGTGCAAAGATAAAAATATTTTGAAAACCTGTCCTGACCCAAAACCTATTTTAGAAAAATACAACCTTGATTTTGTAATTGAAACAGCAATGGTTGGGGCAGGGATGGAAGAAGAATACAGGCTTACTAATCCAAAGCATTTTGTTATTCTCTGTAAAAATGCGGGAACAAAGCATTTTAAGGCCGCAATTGATTTTGAACATATTTTGGGGGCAGGGATAGACCCAGAGGAAGATTGTATAAATAAAATGATTCCAGATGGAGGAAAATTTGTTAGTGTGCTTCATGTCGGGTGGCCAACACCCTTGGAACCTGCTCATATCCCGATTCCTCTTGGCTCAGAACAACAGGAATGGCTTTATAAATGGATGCTCGCTTTAAGAAAAAAAGGTTTTAATGAAAGTGAAAACAGATACATTATTTTTGAAAGGGGAAGTCCAATTCCTTATCCTATGGGGGGAGGAGCAGACCCTGTTCAGCAGTCAACTCTCGCTCTAAGAAAAATTGTAGAATTTTTAAGAAAGGAGATTCCAGTGGACAAGTTGCCTCCGGGATTTTATGGAATTGAAGAAAAAGATATAAAAATGCAGGAAACTGAAGTCAGGGAACATGCTTTTGACCCAATCAGAGGTCTGCTTAGCGTTCCTGAGGAAAAACATGGTTTCCTGGGAAAAGCCGCTGTTGAGAAAGGAAAAGCAAAGGAGTGGGAGACTGAAAAGTACAGATAAAAATAAATTAAAATTATTCAAATTTATTAACAACTTTGGAATCCTTATTTTTAAGCAAAACAATTCTTGAATTTATAGCTTCATCCTCAAATCTGTAATTGCTTTTATCTAAAATTTTCAGAGCAAATTTCTTTACTTCTTCAAAAGAGGGCATTCTGTTGTCCCCTAATCTTTTCTTTGAATAACCCAGACTCATATAAGCTTTTACTTCAACAAAATCAGGATTCTCTTTTTCTATTAATTTTAGGTAGCCGGGAATATCCCCATCAGAATCATTAAATCCTTTAATTTGAGTAATTCTCAAAACTCTTCTTCCTTTAAAGTTGTGCATTATTTCCAGACTTTCATTGAATCTGTCCCACGCATTTTTTTCAACAGGTCTGCAGATTTCTTTAAACTTTTTTTCATTAGGTGCATTTAAAGAAATATATAACTGGAAATTTTTCTTTGGTTTTATCTTCTTTAATTGTTCGGGGACTGTTCCATTAGTTACCAGAAAAATAGTCCTCATTCTTTCGGTCAGATAATCTATTAATTCTATAATTTTCGGGTAAAGAGTGGGCTCTCCTGACAGGGAGATTGCAAAGTGGTTTGGCTCAAGAGCTTCTTTGAGCCTGTCTTTATTGGCAATGCTTCCCCCAAATCCAGAGAGCAATTTTTTTCTCTGTTCAATCAAATTTTTTACAATTTCTTCTGGTTCATCAATTTCTCCGGAGAATTTATTTGTAAAAAGTTCATTAGGACACCAGCAAAAGAGACATTTTAAGTTGCAATCTGCAACACTTGGAGAAAACTGCATACACCTGTGGCAGTCAACACCATAAAATTTCTCTTTGTAACAAAAACCCTCCCCCCTCAGACTTCTCTTTGTCCACTCGCAAATCTGGACTCCTGTATGGTTAAAAATTTTATAGTGTTTTTTCTCCAATTCCTGTTTTACTTTTTCTGATAGCATAAAACTTATTTTAAAATTAGTTTAACTTTCTCTATCCCCGCTCCTTCCCTCAAAATCTTTTTGTTAACCAAATCAATAACAGTGGAAGGATTTTTATATTTGCATTCTCCAGTAACAATAAAATCCACATCTACTTTCACATCTTTTGCTTCTGTAACTTCTTTCTTCCCGCTTAAATTTGCACTTGTTGCAGTTATTGGAAATTTTGCTTTTGAAATTATTTCTCTGGCAACTTTATTTTCAGGGAGTCTAACCCCAACAAAATCAGAATTAGCAGTTATTAGATTTGAAACAATTTCTTTTTTTGGAAGAATTATGGTTACTGGTCCGGGAAGTAATTTTTCCATAATTTTTCTGTTTTCCGAAGACAGATAAACAAGATTCTCCAACATTTTAAAATTTGAAACTGCGACAGAGAGAGGCTTGTTAAACTGCCTTTTCTTAATCTCAAAAATTCTTCTTACTGCAAGTTCATCAAAAATATTTGCTCCGATTCCGTAAACAGTCTCTGTTGGGTAAGCAATGATTCCCCCAATTTTCAAAATTTCAACTGCTTTTTTTATCTGGTTCATAATTTTAACTTAAGAAAAATAATGGAAGTAAATTTTTATATTGAAACTTACGGGTGTGCAGCAAATAAATCTGACTCTGAGATTATTTCGGGAATTCTTTCAGGGGCTGGGTTGAATTTAACAAAAAATATACAAGTTGCAGATTTGATAATCCTAAACACCTGCATTGTGAAACAGCCAACAGAAAACAAAATTCTGGAGAGAATTCGGGAAATTCAAAAAAAATTTCCTGATAAAAAACTTTTAATTGCAGGGTGTATGCCTGAAGCATATCCTGAATTGCTAAGAGACTTTCCAAAACTGAGTTTAATTTCAACACATAGGATAACAGAAATTTTAAAGGTTGTCAGGAAAATATTTGATGATAAAAGTCAGCCTTTAGAAAA
>JAUXEA010000021.1 GCA_030620695.1 Candidatus Aenigmatarchaeota archaeon
ATAAACTTTCTGGTCAGTAAATTTTTCTGGTTTGAATTTTGGAGTATAATTTCCTTCTTTGGGATTACAGGAAATTTCATAATCTTCTATTCCGCACCTGAATTTTTCAGAATTTTTTAGGTCTTCAAAGAAGACCTTTAGAAAATCTTCTGTTGCCCCGTCTTCAACCACACCCCAACCCCTGTTGCCATAAGTTGGATTTTCTGAAAACCCAGTGTAACCAAAGTTTTCAGAGGTAATTAATACAGACAAATTATCCCTGATTACATATTTTGCGTGGTGAAACCCGGAACCCTTATAAAGAAAGGCAGATACATTATTTTTCTCAAGTTCACAGAGAATTTTTTTCTCCTCTAATTTTAGTCCGCCAGCAGGAGAATCATCTACCACCAAAATAATCTGGATATTGTCTTTCTCTGTTAATAGTTCCGCAATGCAGGGGTTTGTAAATTCATAAACTGCAATGTATAGAGAAGTTGTTGTGCCTGAGATAAAATCATCTAAAACTTCAAAGCTACAATCAGGAGAAACAAAGGTTGTTACCTCTGCTGCAGAGACACAATTTGGTGTTAAACTAAAAAGTATTAAGAAGAAAAAATATTTGTGTTTCATAAGTTTGTTAATAATTTATTTATGAGAAAAATTGTTTTGTTGTTTGTCTTTTTTCAGTTTCTTTTTCTTCCCTGCTTTGGTCAGGTTGTGATTAATGAGGTGATGTATGCCCCAACAAGTGAGCAGGGAGGGAATTCTTATTCAGAATGGATAGAAATTTTTAATCCGACAAATAAGTCTATAAATTTAAGTGATTGGGAACTTTGTAGAGATGAATTGTTAGCAGGTTATATAAATAATACAGACAAAAATATTTATTTAGACAAGGGGACAATTCTTTTACCAAAACAATATGCAATAATCACAGATGGGGGTAGTAGCGGAACAAAAGTTTATCAATATTTTAATGTTTTAAATAATTCTTTATCTTTGCATGTTGATGCAAGTAGTATGTGTGGAGGATTAAAAAATACTGGAGAAACAATAAATATTACTAATGGAACCTATACAGAAATTGTTAGTTACAATAATTCGGCTGGTTGGTCAGAAGCAAAAGACGGAAATTCTCTCCAAAGAATTAACTCAAGCCAGAATCTGTCTAACAATTTTACAAACTGGATTTCTTTTCCACCAAGTCCAGGAAGGAAGAATTTCTATGAAAATGCAACTTTAGAACTTTTGGATATTTTAACAGATGAAGAAATTTATGCTAACCACACAACAACAATTTCTGTTAAAATAGCAAATCGTGGAATGAAAAAGGCTACAAATGTCCTTGTTAATTTGTCTATAAACAACATATGTAATAATTCAAAAACAATAAATGTTACAGGAATAAATATTATAGAAATTCCATTTAATTGGACAGCAAATAGCACAGGTAATTTTACTATTTGTGCTTATTCAGAAAATAATTCAGTATATAAAAATATTTCTGTCTTGCTACCATTACAAGAAATTGGAACTTTAAATACTTATATATCAAATATTACTATTTTAGGAATAAAATATACTTCTCTATTTAAAATTGAAATTGAAAACAAAAAAGAGCTAGAGGGGTGTTCAGTAAAGGATAACATAACTGTCCAATATAATATCACCAATTCAACTGGAGAAATAATAAAAAACAACAATTTTACAGTTGAAGTAGGATGTTCAAAAACGGCGGATACAGGAAGTTGGACACCAAACCAAACAGGAAATTTTACAATTTGCGGGAAGATAATCAAGGGAAGTATTTTGTTTAATAATGCAACGGTTTGTAATAATATAACTGTAATTGATTCAATGAAAATCCCATGTAATTTAAGTATCAATATTTTTTTATATAATTCCATTCCGATGATTTTTTCTGGTCAAGTAGACTACAATATTTCTATTAATGATTCAAATTATAACAACACAAAGCATCCAATTTCTATAAAATATTGGATAGAAGAATATTTTTCCGGCAAATCTATTTATACTTATTCCCATATATACTCCTTAGATGATAATCCTTACGTTTTAAAAGACCGTAAAAAGAAAATTGATATTTGTGGTGTTAAAGTATACAAAATAAAGGCGCAAATATCAAATCCTTACTGTAACAATACAAACGCAGAAGACAACGTTGCAGAAAAATTAATTGTTGTAATTGGGAATAATGAATGTGAACCTTGTCCAAAATGTTCTTCTTCTAAAAAAGAAGAAATAAAGGGAGAACAGTCAAAAACTCTTGAAATAGAGATTTTAAACCTGACAAAAACTCTGGCAAGAAATCAGGAATTCACAACAACAATAAAACTGAAAAACAATTTTGGCAAGAAAATATCTTTTGAAATTTATTCTTACATTTTTGATGGTTCTAATTGCTTAACTGGCGGATGGTTTGCGAATCTAAAGAAAATTAAATTAAACAAAGATGAAGAAAAAATAATCAACCTAACAAATAAAGTTGAAAATGATATCAAGCCCTGGTATTATTCTTTCAGAATTAGAATAAAATTGAAAGATGGATCTAAGATAGATAAAACCGAACAAATTAAAATTACAAATAAAATATTAGAGAATAAAAAAGAGGTAAAAGAAACTCCAAACCTAAAAATCTGGAATGACACAAAATTAAGAATTAATCTGTCAAATTGTCAGGGATGTAAAATGATAATTGTCGGACCAGATTTTTCCACAATTACAGGCAGAAAATACAGGGTCTTTGGAGACTTTGGAAAATATGAAGTCTTTGTAATTAAAGAAGGAATTATTCTGAACCAGACTTATTTCTGGGAAGGAAATATAGAAGAGAATTTTACAGGGATTGCAGACAAAACAGAAAACAATCTTACTAACCAACACAGTAAGATAACAGGAAAATTTTCTGAAGTTAAACCAGACTGGTTTGAAAACTTTTTTAATGGGATTAAGGACTTATTCTTTCCTTTAATTGAACTAATGGAAAAATCAATAGAATAAATCTTAAAGTTTTATTTCTTAATGGATTTAATTATATTAACCATTAAGAAAGTTAAGAATTGGGTTCGAAAATCTATTGCAATTCTTTTTATTTTTTAGTTTAAGTTATGATAGAAAAATTAAAGTCTTTCCTGAAACAGTGCAGAAGAATTCTAACTATTGCTACTAAACCCTCCAAAGAGGAATATATAGACTATTCCAAGATTATCGCAATTGGAGTCCTCCTGCTCGGGGCTTTTGGATTTATCTTATATATTATATTCTATTTTTTGCCTTTGTGAATTTCTTTTAACTCAACTTTTGATTTTTCTGATTTAATTTTTTCCTTCTTTTGAACTTCCTGTTTTGTTTTGTCTTCTTTTAATTTAATCTCTTCTTTTG
Organism: Candidatus Aenigmatarchaeota archaeon; assembly: GCA_030620695.1. Lineage (GTDB taxonomy): Archaea > Aenigmatarchaeota > Aenigmatarchaeia > QMZS01 > QMZS01 > QMZS01. Next base: position 3,385 of record JAUXEA010000021.1, read on the forward strand.
ACCCAACTCCTGATTCTTGAACTGCTTCTTTCTTTCTCTCCTTTTCTCTGGTTTTATCTATTCCTTCTTTTTCGCTTTGCGAAAAAGGGGCATCGTCCGAAGGACGAGTGTCTACTTTTTGTCCTGTTTTTGGTTCTTTAGTCTCTACCTTTTTATCTTTTTCCACTTTTTGCTCTGTTTTCTGTTCCTTAGTTTTCTTTTCCTTTATTTCTTCTTTTGCAACTTTTCTACTGCCTTTCTCCTTTAAAATAACCTCAAGATGTGCAGATTTCATTTTTGTGCCAAACCTGGTTTTCCTTCTTCTCCTGTGCATATGCGTTCCTTCCAAAGCAGAAATATGGAAAATATACATATTGTTTATATCAAGATTTTTGAACTCCGCATTTTTTTCAGCAGAGGAAATAATATTCAGGATTTCTCTTGTTGTCTTGGAATAAAATCTCCCGTTAATATTTTTCTTTTCTTTTAATACTTCTTCTAAAAACTTTTTTGCTCTCTTTAATTCAAGGCCTCTCACAGATTTGCACACTGGTTTTGCATTTTTAACAGATATTCTTATATTGTGTGAGCAGGCTTTTGCAATATTCCCCTCAACTTTTCTGCTGTACATATTTATTATTTCTTTGAAGCAGTGAACTTTGTGCCTCTTGATGCCCCGATTCCTGCGGCACCGTGTTGTATCCTTTTTCTTGTTAATCCAAATTCTCCGAGTCTGTGCCCAACCATCTCCTCTATTATATCAACAGGAACAAATTCTTTTCCATTATAAATACCAATCCTGTGTCCTGTCATCTCAGGCAAAATAATCAGGTCCCTGCAGTGTGTTTTAATAAATCTTTTTCCTTTCTGGTCTTTATATTTATCTAATTTTAAAAGCAGTTTCTCTTCCTGTTCTGTTAGCCCTCTTTTAAATTTTCTCCTCTCTCTTGAGGGCAACAACTCTATAAATTCTTCTCTCTTTAAATCCTCAACTTTTTTCCCCCTGTAAAGAAAATCTGGCATAATTAAAGAAAATAAAAATTAAATAGGTAAAATCATAACACTGTTATAATTTAAACTTAAACAAACAATGAAACAAAAATCAAAAACAGAAACAAAACAGAGAAAGTAATTAATGCAATTTTCGCAGAACCGAAAAAGAATTTTGCTAAAAAGTAGGTTAAAGGAAATAAAACAATAAATGCAAGAATAATCCCAACAGGTCCTGCAACTGAAATACTAAAACCAAGGGAATAGACTAATTCTACAAACAAATTAAAAACAATAATAACTGTATTAACAGCATTGTAGAAAATCACAAAAAATATTTCAAACAAGATAGAAAGAGGCGAAGCAACCATAATAAACTTTCTCTGAATAAAATAAATTCAATAAATATCTTTTAGATTAATAATTGGTTTATCAAAATGATTATCCAGAACTCTTGGGCAGGCAGTATTTAAATAACAATCAAAATCCAAACCAATTAACTTTTCATTTGTAATCTCATCTAGTATTAAAACCTTTGCTTCTTTCCCCTCATTTTCCAGTTTCTTTTTGATTTTTTCATAATCTCTATAGAACTGCCCCGGTTTTGTTGAAACAAGAATTCCAATTTTCTTTGCTTCCCTGAATTTTAAAATTCTTGCCTGTTTTTTCATCTCTTCTTTTTTAATTTCTCTTGTCAACTCTTCTAACTTGTTTTTCTCCAAATCCAAAAAATAGGTTTTTTCTTTTAAAGTAAAAGGATGAAATTTCCCGGAGCCAATAAAAATGTTTGCTTCAGATTTTTGATTAATCTCTGAGCAGCCTAAAATAATTTGTTTATTTACAACCTCTTTTCCAATTTCCAACAAACTTTTCTCTAACTCACAAAGAATTTTTCTGAATGGCTCTGAAGAATAAATACAAAGTTTTTTCTCTTTTATTTTTTTAATTTCCTGCTTCAGTTCTTTTGAAAGTTTTAGATTAAAATAAACCGGAATGTAAATAACCGGAATTTTTGTTTTAACGCCGAAATCTGCATGCCCTATGTGAACAATTACTTCTGCTTTTAAAAGTTCTGCTTCTTCCAAAGGCAAATCACATGCCCCATAACAGGGTTCTCCTGAGATAAAACCCTCTGTTTTAGTCTCCTTCTCCAGTTTATCTGAAATTTTTACAACTTCTGTTTTTAATCCTTCCGGAACCTGCAATAAAATTCTCTTGTAATTTTCCTCTTTTATTTTTTTAATTACACTCTTTAAATTAAGTTCCATAATAAACTATTAATCAGATTATCAAATTTTATGTTTATCTAAGCATAAGCCCGTCCTGCTTCCCCTTCTGGCTTAGAAATTGGAAGAATATTTTTATAATCCACGTCATTTATCCTTTCTTTAATTTCTCTTATTTCATTTAGTTCATCTCCTTTTGCTTCTTCTTCTAATCTTAAAATTTCTTCTTCTAGATTAGAATAACTATTACCATATATTTTTAATCCGCTATTAAAGTCAGATTTAATATTTTCTGCAAGTACAACTATATTTTCATAATCCTTTCTAAGACTTTCTAAATATTTTCTGTACTCTAACAGTGTTTCTACTTTTTCTTTAATATAATCAACTCGTTTTTTTAAGAATAGATTCATTACTATTTCAAGTATAAAAATATAATATCTCCCATTAACTTCTTACGACATTTGTCTAATTCTTTAATTTTTTTGCTAATATTTAACCCCTGCACTGGGTATACTGACTCTCCATTAAGGTAAGAACTTACTTCTTTTGAGAGTTTTTCATAATCTCTGCTTAATCCTCCATATTCTACTATTATCTCTTCAGTTAAAGGAGTAAAGTTAATTTTTCTTTCTTTCAAGTATTTTCTTATACTTCCAGTATCTATCTTTTTTCCATCTTTAATTGGTTTATATAAACTCTCCAAATTTATCCCTCTATGATTTAAATATTCTTCTACACGTTCAATACTTCTCTCTACACCCGCTAAAGATACTTCAAGTATATTTGCACAAGTAGTTTTTAGTTCTGATATTATTTCTTCTCCAGGTTTTCTTTCAAGCTTTAAAAATGTTTCATACATCTCGGGGTCTAAATTTTCATCCTCAACATTTTCTTCTTCATCAGATGGTTCTTCCCACAAGTAGCAAAATCCTTTTCCCATAATAGTAATAAAAACTTTAAATACTTAACTTCCTCTCAAAAACTCCTCCTCTGGGTTCTGCTTCAGAAAAAATCTGTGCCTGAAATTTGTATAATTTTACTGGTTTCATAATCCAGGCATCCTCCTGTAAACCTGCTTTTTTGCACAACTCTGACAAATAAGTCTTAACATCCCACTTTTGTTCTACAGGAACCTGCGGGAGGAAAACACCACAATCATAATGATATTTCAGGCAGAGGCCATCCTCCCCGATTTTGATTTCCTTTAAATAATCTCTTGGCTCATAAACAAGGATTTTTTGCATTTCAGTTAATATTGTTAATTCAATAACAATCTTGCTTAATTCCTCTTCCTTTAAAGGAAGAAATCTCGGGTCCTGGGTTGCAGAACAACTCGCTTCTAGTACTGCATCAATCAAACTTTTATCTGGCTCAATCAAACCAATGCATCCCCTTAACCTGTTGTCAGGATAAGTTGACAAAGTGCAGAAAATCCCTTTTTTTTCAAGCAAATCAGGGAACTTTGTTTTTGGTGGTTTTAATGGAGTAAGATTTTTTAAATAATAAGAAATTGAACTCCTTGCAAGTCCTACTAAATATTCTCCTTCTTTTGAACTGAGAACCATTATTAAATCAACTTTAGTTCTTATTTATTTCAGTTTGAAAAAAATCATAAAAAATGCGGGGGGAGAGATTCCCTGAGTTTATTTGAATTATCCTTTCTTTTGCTTAAGGTTTTCTTTCAAGAAAGAAAACCTTATTCGAACTCTCGAACCGACTTACGGACAGAGTCCTAAGCCCTGCGCCTTTAATCAGCAACAACACCGTTTGGGGTGCAGACCTTTTCATTTATACACAGAAAAGGGTTGCTTTGACCATTCAAGGAAGGCTTTTATTGGATATTTTGGGTAAAAACTCTTCAGCCAAAAAAAACCTTTGACTTGGCTACCCCTGCATAAATTTATAATTCTTTTTT
>JAUXEA010000071.1 GCA_030620695.1 Candidatus Aenigmatarchaeota archaeon
GAATTGAATTAGAAAAAGTTAGTGAAAAGATTGAAAAAAGATTTGGAAGAGAAATCCAATTACATTTTTTTACCGAGAAAGAATTTAAACATAAAAAAGGATTAATTGAACAAATTCATAGAGATGGAATAAAGTTGTTATAAATTTCTATTTAACAACAAAATTAATAAAAAAGTACCAATCATAAAGGGGATATAAATTCTGTATTTTCTGTAAAAACTTTGTAATTATAAGCCACAAAGATTAAAATGTTTATTAAAAGTTTGCCGCTTAGACCAGATATAATATCTCAATCATGTATATAATAACTATAAACATAGTCTTTCTTGACAACATCCAAATAAACAAAGCCAAATCTTTGTAACTGGACTCTTTCTTTTTGTTTTAATTCTGTTATATCTTGTTCCACCTTTCCTCTGGCAATTGAATTATCCGGCATTGCGATTTTCATATCTGTGTTCGTTTGGGATACCCATTGAATTTTTGGGTATGGCAGAAGTTGTTTTCCCAAAAATTGTGAGTTCTTATCCAGCCTTATATTATAAAGACCTATCAACCGGACAATTTTTCCTTTATACATTTCAAAATCCTCTTTAGAAATAAAAAATGTTTTTGAAATTGGAATTGTTCTTTTTCCTCTGTCAGGATAGTCGGGATGTAAATCTATTTTTACATTTTTTTCTTTTGGTGGATTTATAACTTTTATTGGAAATGGGTCCCTGACAAAAAAATACCGGTTTGCTAAAGGATCTAATAATTTTCTGTTAAAACTTGTGAGATAATCCATTGAAATTGTAATATCTCTTATTTTTGGACCTATCTCTTTCATCATGTTTATTATTGCTTCTCTAAAAAAACCTCTCCTTTTTAAAGACTTTACTGTTAGTAATCTGACATCATCCCAGCCTGTATATATTCCTTTTTCAATTCCCTCCCTTATTTTTGTTTTTGATAAATCTGAATCTGCAACCTCAAATTTCCCCTGTAATTTTATTATTGGATATCTCCACCTAAAATAAGAATATAAATAAAGTTGTTTGTTCCTTGAAAGTTGTAAATCAACTCCCCTGATAATATGTGTGACCCCCATCAAATGGTCATCAATACCAGAAGCAAAATCCAGAAGAGGCCATACATATTTTCCCTTGACTAAAGGATGTTTTGGTTCATCTACAATCCTGAAAGCAGGCCAGTCCCTGACAGATGCATTCTTGTCTTCCAAATCTGTTTTTACTCTTGCAACTGCTTCACCCTCTTTGTATTTGTGAGACAACATTTTTTCAAATCTTTTTAAATGTGTTTTAACTGATAAATCACGGCAGGGGCAGGCTTGTCTTTTCTCTCTCAATTCTTTAAATTCCTGCCTGTCACAAGTACAAACATATCCCTTTCCTTTTTTCAAAAGTTTTTCAAAATATTTATAATAAATATTTAATCTTTTTGAGGAATAATAAAGCTTATCTGGTTTTATTCCAAGCCAGTCCAAATCCTCAATAATCCATTTATATGCCTCTTTCATTGGAATCTTGTTTTTCGGGTCTGTATCATCATACCTCAAAATACAATCTCCTTTATAAATATTTCTATAAATCCAGTTAACAACTGCTTGTCTTGCATTTCCTATATGAAGAGGACCATTAGGATTTGGTGCAAACCTGACAACAAAATCGTGTTTTACTTTTAAAAGAGGAATCATCTCTTTTTCCTCTTGTACTCTTTTGGTTATCCCTCCTAATTTTTCTAGTTCCTCTTTTTGCTCTTCCAATTTCATCTTATTTACTTTTGAGGCAATTTTTGATATTTGTTTTTTTAATTCTTTTATATCTTTTTTAACTTCCGGGTTGTCAATAATAATCTTTCCTAAAACAGAATTCTCATCCACCTTTCCTTTATATTTTGTAGCATTATCAAGACAATATTTTTTTATTGTTAATTCATCAACTGGCATTAAGTTATATAGAAAAAAATCTATAATAGAGTTATGAAGTGGGGTTTTATGATTTTGGTTTGAATACCTGTTTGAGTTGTTAATTCATCTTTAAAATCCACCTGGAAGTTTAATTTTTGTTTTTTTATGTTTCTTATACTATTATTCTAAATTTTTAGAATGTGTATTATAACACTGTTATAACCTGATTAGTTTGTTAGTGTTAGTTTTGTTGAATCAGAAAAATTTGTCTGCTTTTTACCGATAAGGGCTCTAATCTCTTATATTCTTTAAAATTTGAGGGTTTCTAAATCCTGATAGATTTCATACGGCACACTGTTCAGTTATATATTTTATATATTATGGTTAGAAAGGTAGATAAACAGAAAATAGAGAAAATTCTGAAAATTCTGGTAAAATATCCTGATGGTCTGTGGATAAGAAAGCTTTCAAGAGAAACAAATTTGGCACCTTCTACTATTGAATATTATATCCATTATATCATATTTGAGATAACAGAGAGTATTGGGGTGAAAGATAAAAATGGTAAATATTTCGGATTAAGAATTATAAAATTAAAACCAAAAATCCTGGAAACAATAAAAAAAGAAGGATTTAAAAAGATTTATGAATTTTTGGAATTCTCCAAAAAAATTTGATTTTATTTAAAAAATGAAGTTCACGTGAAGATGGAATTAGCATGTGAAGGAAAAATGAAGTTGGATGAAAAAAGTGAAGTTAATGTGAAGTTGGCGTGAAGTTGGAGTGCT
>JAUXEA010000003.1 GCA_030620695.1 Candidatus Aenigmatarchaeota archaeon
AACTTCAAATTTCCCGCCAATAAAGTTTTCTTTTTCTAAAATTAGAAATTTATTTTTACAGAAAATTAATCCTTTCACAGCCTCAAATTTTTTTAGAATTGGCATAATTTGTATAAAAATTAATTTATCCCTTAACAACACCAACAGGAACAACCCTCACAACTTTCTTTGAGATTCCTGCAATGTCAACTGCTTTTGCAACCTCGTCAATATCTTTGTAAGCATTTGGTGATTCTTCTGCCAGAACTTTTGGGCTTGTTGACCTTGCAATAATTCCTCTTTTAGCCAACTCTTCCCTGATTGTGTTCCCCCTGAAATCTCTTATTGCCTTGCTCCTGCTCATAACTCTCCCTGCCCCGTGGCATGAAGAATAAAAAGTATTCTTTGCGTTTTCACCTCCAACCAGAATATAACTTGCTGTTCCCATCGAACCCGCAATTAAAACAGGCTGCCCCACTTTTCTGTAAGTCTCCGGCACCAACTCATGTCCGGCAGGTAAACTTCTTGTTGCCCCTTTCCTGTGAACATACAATTTTCTTTTTTCTCCGTTTACTTCATGTTCTTCCAGTTTGCAGATATTGTGGCACACATCATAAATTAGTTTCATATCCATTTCCTCCCGGTTTTTTCCAAAGACTTTCTCAAAACTTTCTCTAATCCAGCTCGTCATCACAGTTCTGTTTGTAAAAGCATAATTTACTCCTCCTTTCATTGCCTCAAAATAATCCTGTCCTTCCTTGGAATTTGCAGGAGCGCAAACAAGTTGCCTGTCCGGAAGCCAGATATTATATTTTTTTGCTGCCATCTCATGGATTTTTAAATAATCTGTGGCAACCTGGTGCCCAAGACCCCTGGAACCACAATGCAACATCACAATAATCTGGTCTTTGTCAGTAACACCAAAAACTTTTGCAATTTCAGAATCAAAAATCTGGTCTGCTTTTTGAATTTCCAGAAAGTGGTTTCCTGCTCCAAGAGTTCCCAATTGCGGAAGTCCTCTTTTCTTTGCCAAATCAGAAATTTTATCAGGATTTGCTCCGGGTATGCACCCATATTCCTCCATGTGCTGCAAATCTTCTTTTGTTGCATAATTATTTTCCATAGCCCATTTTGCTCCCTTCACCAATACTTCATCCAGTTCATCAACAGATAATCTTAATTTTCCTTTTGAGCCAACCCCCGTAGGAATATTTTGAAACAGGACATCAATTAACTGTCTCAATTTTGGTTTTACCTCTTTGTAAGTCAAATTTGTTTTAATCATCCTGATTCCGCAATTTATGTCAAATCCCGTGCACCCACTGGAAATTACACCATTTTCTGAATCAAATGCTCCAATAGCACCCATTGGTAAACCATAACCCCAGTGAATATCAGGCATTCCAAAAACAGGTTCAACAACTCCAGGTAAGCAGGCAACATTTGTTAACTGCTTTATTGCTTCATCTTCAGCAGCCTCAATAATCTTTTCAGTAGCAATAATTTTTGCATTTACTCTCATTTCTTTTCTCATTCCCTTTGGAATCAAATATTCTACTTCAGAAATCTTCTTAATTTGCCCTAACATAAACCTATAAATACTTTAAAGTATTAAATTATGGTAGTTAGTTACGCAGCTTGTACTGTGCTTGGACTTAGCGGACAACTTTGCACAATGCTTTACGAAGTGATTTTTCCATGGGTTTTGACATTCGCAATAATCTTTGGACTACTAATAAAGACAGGATTGTTCAAAGGGCAAAGCGATGACAAAACAGCAAGAGGTGTTTCAGGGATAATTTCATTAGTTATTGGATTTTTTCTGGTAGCATTTACCCCTTGGGGTTCTTCAATTGGTCAATTTTTTGTGATGGCTTCAGGAACAACAATGATGTTTTTAATGGTGATTCTTGGAATAATGCTGGTGATTGGCTTGTTTAGTCCAAAGTTACTGGAAGCAGGAACAGGCTGGAAAGGTCCGGCAACTTTAATAGGAATTGTTTTTGTTGCATGGTTGCTTCTTGGAGGGGCATTTGGTGGTGGAACTAGTTGGTTTTACTATGGAATGTGGAACGATATTGTTGCGTTAGTAATAATATTGATAGTGATTGGACTAATGATGTGGTTTGTTACAAGTGGTGGTGGAGAAGGCAAAGATGAAGACCCTAAAAAGGGAAAACCAGCACAAGAATAAATTATTTTGATTTTCTTTTATTATGAAATTTTTATTAATTACGGAAAGTTTAGGCTATAATTTTGAACCTCAGTTAATAAAGGAGATAAAGAAACTTGATGTAAATACTGAAATAATAGATTTATCTACAATCAAAACATTTATCCCAAAAAAATATGACCTAATCTATGCAAGACTTATGCCTTATGAAAATTGTGGATTAATAAGTTATTATCTCTCAAAGACTCTTGAAATAAAAAGTAACAAGTTTGTAGACTCTCCAGAAAACATTTTAAATTATCAAAATAAATTACTATGCTATGAATTGCTCAAAGATAAAATTCCAATTGTAAAAACAGAATTATTACTGCCAAATTCAAAGATAGGAAAGAAATTTGAAAAGACTAAAATTGTAAAACCTTTATTCGGACGGGCAGGTTATTGTGTTGAGAAAATAAGCAAAAACTCACCAAAATTGTTAACACTATATTTGAAAAAGAAGTCTATTTCTTATCTTACTTATCCCTACATTGTTCAGGATTATATAGACTTTGAAAAATTAGTCAGAGTAATAATTTTAAACAAAAAACCCGTATTTGCTTTGTCAACAGATAAGAAAAACTGGAAATGTTCTATCTACAAAAAGGCTTATCAATATTCTCTTGACAATAAATTAAAAAATTACTCAAAAATTGCAGCAGAAGAAATGAATTTAAATATTGGTGCTTTTGATTTCTTCTTCAAGGATGGAGAATATATTTTCAATGAATTTAACTATTGTTGCGATTTGCCTGAAATAAACAAAATGGTTGGCTTCAATTTCCATAAAAAAGTTAGTAAATTCTTTTTGAATTTAGTAAAGAAATAGGATAAAATTAAAAAAACAAAATTTCTCATTGTAATTTTAAGTATTAGTTTATACTCACAATTAATAAGAGATAGAATATAAAATAAAAATTAAAAAAAACAAGAAAATTATTCTTTTTGAAGGTCTTTCTGCAATTCTTCCAATTCTTTCATTTTCTGCTCAACTTTGTCTTCAATTCCCAAAGCCTTTGCAATGTCTTTGCACCTGTTTCTGATTGTTACTTCAGTCACTCCGATTGTAGCTGCAATTTTTCTCTGTGATACAACTTCCCCGTTCATTATTGCTGCAATATATAGAGTTGCTGCTGCCAGCCCTATTGGACCTTTTCCTGAGACTTCTTCATCACTTTTTATTTTCTTCAAATACTGCTTTGCTCTTATCTGTGACTTATCACTTAATCCGAGAATTGTTGCGCATCTCGGAACATAGTCAACTGCTTTGGCAGGCAAAATTCTCAGTCCAAGTTTTCTTGCAACATATCTATAGGTTCTCCCTAGATCTCTTTTATCAACTCCTGAAACCTCACATATTTCATTCATCAATCTTGGGGACCCATACTCTCTTGAAAGAGCATAAATCAAAGAACCAATTACTGCTTCAATACTTCTTCCTTTTACCAAACCCTCTTCCAATGCTTTTTCATACATTGTAGCAATTTCTTCCTGCAAATTCTTTGACAAACTTAAAGCAGAAGATACTCTTTCCAACTCAGAGAGTGCATACCCAAAATTTCTGTCTTTACTGGAAATAAGTCTTTTCTGCCAGTTTTTTATCCTGAAATATTGTCCTCTTTTGCTGGCAGAAACCTTAAACAGTTCTGCCTGACTCTTTCCGATTTCTGTTCCAATTCCCTTGTCATGTCTTGTTTTGGATAATGGTGCTCCTGTTCTTGCTGTCTTCTCCAACTCTTCGCTGTCAAAAGCTCTCCAGTCCTGCTGTGTATCAACCATACTTTCGTCCAGGATTAAACCACACTTTGAGCAAATCTTCTCTCCTCTTGTACTATCAACCAATATTTGTGTTGCCCCGCATTCAGGGCATTTCAAACCAGATTCTTTTTTTATCTTCAACATTTTCTACCACCTTTCAGTTAAAAAAGGCATTTTAATATATGTATTTAAAGTATATAAAGATTTCGGTGATAGAATATATATTTTGCAGAGGATAGATTTAGGTCTTTAAAAGGAAAATATTGGTTATTTTGTAGTAATAAGGGATATTCAAAGTTTTGGAGTAATTAGGTAAAATGAACAAAAAGGTTCTAAAACTAATTTTTAGTGTTTTCTTTTAATACATATATTTATATATGAAACAGAAAAAAGGCATCTCTCCAGTAATAGCAACAATATTGATGGTGATGCTTACAGTAGGTCTGGTAGCGTTCAGTTATACATGGTTCAGGACAACAGGTGAAGGTGCAAAAGAGCAATCAGAAACCCAGCTAACCCAGTTAGAAAAAGCATCGCAGGGAATTGAAATACCAATTGCTTATCAATGTGATTCTGATATTTGCTTTGAAATAAAGGCTTCAGTGATGAACAGTTTAACTATTCCAATGAATGGTAATGGGTATTATGTAAATAATGTTCCAAAAACTATAAGTGCTTGGGATGGTGGTATAAGTGGAACAAGTTGTAATAGCACAGATTTAACTCTTGCTCTAGGAACGAGTTGTTATGGAAAAATAACTAACTATAATTGTACTTTAGGAGATACACTTAAAGTAGCAATTTCATGGGGTGCAGAAGAAACAAAGCAAATAGATGGATGCTCTTAGTTTTTTGTTTATAATTTTTAATTGAAATTTTGTCTAAACTATTTCTTTTTCTTCCCTGTTCTTCTTGGAGCAATACTTCCCACTTTCTGTCCTGGCGGAGCATGTCTTGACACACTTGTTGATTTTCCCGGCTTTGTTCTTCCCCCAAAAGGATGGTCCACAGGATTCATTTTGTTTCCGGAAGTTCTTGGATAAAGTTTTCCTGTTGCCCTCATTAATTTAAATTTTGTTCCTGCCTTTAAAAAAGGTTTTGTTGTTCTTGCATAACCAGCAGGTTTTCCAACAATTGCCCTGCAATTGTTTTTTATTTTCTTGATTTTCTTTGAAGGAAACTGCAAACTTGTGTACCCTTTCTCATGAGATTTAACAATTGCAAAAGAGCCTGATGATTTGCAGAATTTCCCACCATCTCTATAAACGGATTCTATACAATATACAGAATGCCCCTCTGGAACTTTCCCAACCTCCAGAATATTTCCAGTGGATGGATTAGCCTTGGCAGAAATATCAACAATATTATTTGTAGATAATCCTATAGGTGCAATAATGAAATCAAATGTTCCGTCTTCAAATTGTATTTTCGCGATAGGGGTCTTGCGGGCACTCACATGCTTTATATCTATTATTTTTGCTCTGCCTTCTTTTTTAGGCAGTTTAATTTTAAGTGCTCCTTTTGCCCTGTATGTAGAACTTCCCTTACCCCTTCTCTGTGCAATAATTCTCTTTCCCATAAGCCTTTTACGGTTAAATTTAATAAAAAGGCTTAAGCCAAAAAAGTAAATTGATTAGTAAGAAGCCTTTTACGGTTAAATTTAATAAAAAGGCTTCACTCGGTTTAATTCAAAACTATGATATTTATGAACACTTTATATTTTGTAATTATATTCCTGTTTGTTGTCAACATACTTTTAATTTATCTTCTTGTTGCAAAAATCAAAAAAGAAAAAGAAATCAGAAAGGAAGCAATTGAAAAGAGCAGGCTTGTCCTGGAAGGAAAATTTAAGGAGCAATTGGCTCCCTTTCTGCCAGAATTTGGATTTAATCCAACAGATGCAAGATTTATTGGCTCCCCAGTTGATTTCATTGTCTTTGATGGCGCAGCAGAGAGTAATATAAAGAAAATTGTGTTTCTTGAAGTAAAGTCAGGAAAAAGCAAATTGACAAAAAAAGAAGGACAAATTAAAGAAAGTATTGAGAAAGGGAGAATTGAGTTTAGGGAAATGAAATTAGACTTTTGATTGTTATTTCTCCAAAGTAAATCCCCTGGTCTGAACTTTTGCGCAACTTCCATCAAAAGTTACAACTCCATTTTTATAAGCAAGACTACCTTTAAACCCATATAATTTAATTCTATCCTCTACTTCTGCCTCAATTTTTTGAGGACTCTCAGTCTTTATTTTTCCCTTATTTATTGTTAGTTCACCAATCTGCAAACCAAATATTTTTAGTTCCTTGAAATTTTTGTTAGTTATCTGCACTTTTGATTTTCCTATTAATTCAAAATCAGCTGCTGAAATCCCAAATACAGTTCCAAAAACTGAAAAGTTAACAAAATTTAGTGTACCTGTAAAATTGTTTAAAAAAAGATTTTGTTTTACACTCAAATCTTTGTTATCTACATTCAAATTATAATCTCCATTTAAATCCAGATAAATTTCTGTAGGAAGCCCAATTTTTAATTCATTTAGTTCTGTTGTTGACAAGGACAAAATCACATTTTCTTCAAATTCTGTTTCCCTGTGAAAAACATTATCAAAAAAATCCCTGACCGAAGAAAAGACTCCTGTTAATGAACTTGAGAAGTCTGTTGAGAAAAAAGGCAGAACTCCCAAAGACACAACTGCCACGAGAATTATAATTGTTGCAGGAATTTTCCAGTCCATATTTTATTCTATTTTAATATAAAAAAGATACATAATAAGACAATTCTAAAATTTTATTCATAGGGCAACCACCCATATTTTTAAAATAGAGTTATAAATAAAATACCTATTAGCATAATTGTTACACCCATTAATCGCTCTTTTATACCTTTTTCTTTAAAGATTAAATATCCAAAGAGAACACTTATTATTGCACTTGTTCTTTCAATTGATATAACATAAACTACAAGAGTTAGACTAATTGCGGTCATTTGACAAATAAGTGCCAGACTACTAAATAATCCAATAGGAAGCAAGGCATGTAAATTAACAGGAATTTGTTTTATTTTTCCTCTTGATTTGTAAAACATTATTGGGAACATACACAGTGTAATAAAAATATTTATTGCAATAACCCAAAAAATTGGAGAAGAATTTAGAAGACCAATCTTATCAAAATTAGCGGTTATGCTCCAGATAAATGCAACAATTAACATTAATCTCGGACCTTTTTCTTCTAGAAGTGCTTTAAATGGAGCAAAGTATCCCTGAGATTTTTTCTTTATGTTTAGCATATACGAACCCATAACGATTAGAAGAATACCAACAATTCCAAAAATATTCGGAAATTCTCCGATGATTAAAGGAGAAGTTATTAAAAGAAATAATGGTGTGAGTGTAACCATTGGAATAGTGATAGATAAATCAGATACTTTGATTGCTTTCATATACAGGATTGTAGTTACCACATTCAAACTTCCGCCAATAAATAATGCTAACCAAAACTGGTTTCCTATTACCGGAATCTTTATGAAAAACAAGAGGGGTAACAAAAATGGCAACGCAAAAAACCTTAATGCCCATGCAACTATATATTCGTCAATATCTTTCAGACCTTTTTTGCTAAAGACATCTTTTGTTGATTTAAAAAATGCGGTCAAAAATGCAAAAATAAACCAAAACATAATAAAAGAAAATTTCTACTCAAATAGAAACAAAAATAAAAACAAGTAGGACACTTAAAATAGCCCTAACAATATTAAATAATTTAATTCTTTTATCCTTAATCCTCAAAGATTCCGGGAATAAAGGAGTCCAGATAAAAGCAAGCAGGAAGAACAAAACTGAATAAAACTCTAAAATATAGAGACTCCAAAACCCAATTAATAAAAATAAAGAAATGAAAAATATTCTCAACAAAGTTCTTCTGTTAATCTTCTCATCAATATAGAAAAATAGTTTTTTTAATGCAGAAATGTTTGGTAATCTAATTTTTTTATTTTTCTTTGGGTTTTTCAATTCTCTTCTGTCAGTTTCTGTGTCGTCTGCTTGTTCAGGTTCAACTTCTTCTAACTTTTCTTCTGGTTTCTCAGGTTCTTTTTTGTTTATTCCCTCTTTATCTTTTTCAGATTCAGCAACTTTCTTTGGTTCACTTGCTTCTTCTTCGTCTTGTTTTTTTCCTGTTTCTTTTTTCTTTATCCTACTGCTTAAAGGTATTATCTTTACTTTCTCCGGTCTTTCTGTTCTTGAGAATTTTATATATCCAAGCCCGGGCTCAATTAGATTTTTTATTTTTCTTCCTTCCAGGTTTAACTGCCTTGCAACAAATTTTGCGTCTTTATCCAAAGTACACTGAAAACTTAGAATACCCCCAACATTTGCGAGAACTGTTTCATTAAAGTCAGCAGGTCTTTGTGAAGCAAGAATAACACCAACACCATATTTTCTTGATTCCCTGAGTAACCTGTCCAGGGGGGAATTCTCATACATCAGCCTGTGAGCCTCATCTATTACACAATACATCTTTAATTTCTTTGATTTATTCGTAGAATACAAATAATAAGATAATTTATTTAAAAAGAATTCTGCAATTGCTGATTTTACTGCTTCTGTTGGAAAATCTTTTAATTCAACAACTGTTGTATCAGTTAATAAATTACTGAACTCCACATCTGTATCACTTGAAAATATTCCTGTATCAAAAAGAGGCTCTATTCTGCTAACCAAAGTGGTGATAGAATTTTTGTTTGATGAATATTCCTGCCTAAATATGTTTTTCTTAACATCAGAAAAATTCGGAAAGGTCTCTATCTTTTCTTTCTTTTTCAAATCAATATCCTTATCAAGGTAACTCTGCCTTATGGCTTTTCTAAGGATTGCTTCCTGTATTTCCCCAAGTTTGAATATCTTTTTTATAATGTCCGCTACTTCATATACCCTATTCTCAGGTCTCTCATTCTCAGAAACTTCCAGAGGATTTATACTGCTTTCTCTCAGATTTAGTAAATTTGGTGCAAGATTTGAAAATTCATTATGGAAGTCTATAACAAGACTTGGCACTTTGTTTAAAGTAAGTTCATGAATTATTGCTTTAAGTGTTTCTGTTTTTCCGCTCCCCGAAGTTCCAAGAACAATCAGATGAGGATTTTTCTCTTTTTCAACTTCCCAGTAAAATGGCTTGTCTATAACATTTTTTCCAAGCAGGAGTCTCATAATCTAATTAGAAAAGTTAATTTATGGCAAACAAGAGGATTGAAAAAATTCAGGATAAGTTAAAAGATAAGAATCTTGGAGCAATTTTAATCACAAACCCATCAAATATTTTTTACCTGACTGGTCTTAAAGGAGCAGGGGAAGAAAGAGAATTTTTAATGGTTGTTTCAAGAAATGATTTGCAGATAATTACTTCAGAAATTTACAAGGCAGATGTAGAGAGAAAATTTCCAGGAAATTTTATAATCCCGAAAAAGGGTTTCTTTGCGGAAGCAACTAAAATTTTCAAAAAATATAAAAAAATCGGATTTGAAAGAGAAAATTTAAAATATAATGAATATGAAATTCTGAAGAAAAATTTAAAAGGGAAGAAATTTATTCCAGTTTCAGGACTTGTTGAAGATTTCAGAAAAATTAAAGACAAAGAAGAAATAAAAATAATTAAAAAGGCGGCAGAGATTACTGATAAAACATTTTACTCAATTTTAAAAATTATAAAACCGGGTCTGACAGAAAAATTCATCCAGAGAAAAATAATTGAGATAATGGAAAATTTTGGTGCAGATGGAATTTCTTTTGAACCTTATGTTGCAAGTGGAAAAGGAAGTGCTGAGCCACATTACCAGGCCTCAGACAAGAAATTAAAAAACAATGAAATTTTGCTGATTGATATGGGTGCCAAATATAAAGGATATTGCTCTGATTTTACAAGAACAATTTTTATTGGAAAGGCTTCTCAAAAATTTAAAAATCTTTATAATATTGTTCTTGAAACTCAGGAGAATGCAATAAAAAATTGTAAAGTTGGTTATTCAACCAGGAAATTGCATGAGGAGTCTGTTATCAATTTCAAAAAATATAAAGAAGATAAATATTTCACTCATTGTCTGGGGCATGGTGTTGGTATTAACATTCATGAATCCCCGGGGATAGGTACAAAGAGTACAAATAAGTTTGAGAATGGTATGGTTTTTGCAATAGAACCAGGTCTTTATCACAAAAACTTTGGGGGAATAAGAATAGAAGATTTGTGCTTGATTGATGGGAAATGCAAAGTTTTGAGTAAGGCAACAAAAGAATTAATAGAAATCAGATAATCTCATATATCTCCCCTGTTTATATTTATTATTTTCTATATTTATGGTAAAGAAAAAAAGCAGGGAGAAAGTGATAACACAAAAAGACGAAAAAAAGGCAGAAAATACTTCAGAAAAGAATAACGATGTAGAGAAAAGCATTTCAGAAGCCTGTGGTGATGTAAAAAAATATTTTGGTTTACTTATTGCTGGTCTGGTAATTGGACTGTTAGCAGGACTCGCTTTGATGGGTCCAATCTGTTCACAAACAGATAAAGATTCGGTTTCCTCACAAACACTGACAGCAGAAGAAGCAGGACAGAAAGCAATAGATTTTATAAACAATAATCTAATACAACAGGGTGAAGCAGTACTAACATCAGTTGAAGAAAAAAATGGACTATATTTTATAAACACAACCTACCAGGAAAATGAAATACCCATATATGTGACTAAAGACGGAGAAGTATTATTTGTCCAGGGCAACATAAATATGGAAGAATTTGCAGCGATGAAAATGGAAGCTGAAAAACAGCAGGAGCAGAATCAAGAGCAGGAACAAAAATTAGAAATTCCAAAAACAGAGAGACCTGATGTAAAATTGTTTATAATGACTTACTGTCCTTATGGTCTGCAGGCAGAGAAAGCATATTTGCCGGTTTATAACTTGTTGAAAGATAAGGCAGATATGACCATAAACTTTGTTAGTTATGCAATGCACGATAAAAAGGAAATAGATGAAAACTTGAGGCATTATTGTATTCAATTAGAGCAGGAGGATAAATTCTACGATTATGCAAGCTGTTTTGCTGGTGGTGACGGAAATTACACGAAATGCCTAGAAGAAGCAGAAATTGACAAAACAAAACTTAGTTTATGTATGAACAGAACAAACGAAGAATTTAATATAACCGGTATGTACAACGATAAATCTACATGGTCGGGTGGAAGGTTCCCAATGTTTAATGTTGAGGTAGAATTAAATGAAAAATACAGTGTCAGAGGTTCACCAACTTTTGTTATTAATGACCAGGTTGTGAGTGTGAACAGGTCACCAGAAGCAATTAAAGAAGCAGTTTGTTCATCTTTCATAAATCCCCCAGAAGAATGCAATCAAAAACTTTCAGAAGATGCAGCATCCCCGGGATTTGGTGGTGGTGTTGGAAATTCTTCAGCAGGCAAGTGTTAATTTGATTTTTGTTTTTAGGTTATTTAATATTTTCTTTTGTCTTTAAATTTTTTCATTTATTTATCCAATAAAAGGCTTCTTGTTAACCAACTTCTTCTTTTTGATTAAGCCGAGCCTTTTATTGGATAGTTTTGTCAAAAAGGCTCGAGCGAAAACTTAATTTTTTTGATTAAACTTTTTTAACCAATAAAAAGTTTATTGTTAACCAATTTACTATTTTTGGCTTAAGCCTTCCTGCTTTTTGCGTAGCAAAAAGGGGTACCATTTTCGGAGAAAATGCGTATTTCATTTATTTAACAAATAAAAGGCTTATTTTATGATAAAAGAAGGTCTTTGTTCCCTCTGTGGAAAACCTGGGATAATGCATTCCTGCACCCTCTGTGGAGCATTAGTTTGTTCAGATTGTTATGATGCTAAAAGAGGATTATGTAAAAAATGTTCAGCGAAATTCAGGTAAGAGCTTCTTCTGCTCCAATTGTATAAATTGACTCAACTGAGTTTACTTAACAATAAAACTATCTCCAGTATTACAGTTTCCAAAAACCCTGATTATGGAATCTAAACTTATGTTGTTATCCAAAACAAATATTGTTAAATTATTCTGTTCCAAGATTGAAACAGTTGAATTAAAGTTAACAGGTTTCTCATTTACATAAACTCTGAAATATTCCAGGTTTAGTTTTGAGCCTCCATTATTCCAGATTGTTATATTTTTTCCTGAAACCTCTTTAATTATAAAATTTGAACTAATATCACAATAAATTCTTTCTCCTTCTTTTTCAACTATCTCTTTAGAAGATTCCAGTGTTGTCTGATAAAAGTAAAATGCTGCAGAAATTAAACTAATTGTAATTCCCACCAAAAACATTTCCGCTATTACAGGAGTAACGCCTTTCATAATTTATTTTAGTTTATTAATTAAGTATTTTTTTTGGACATTTAGTTTTTCTGCCATTAATCCGGCAATTCTTATTAATTCAGGCATCATCTCTTTTATTGGTAATCCTAACTTAATTGAAAGTGTTTTTCCCCTCTGGAAACCCTTTTGCACCAAAAAAGATATATTCTGTTTTGTTGGGTAGTTTATAGAAACTGTGAGTTTAAACACATTATTTTCTGAAAGAGAAATCTGTTCTTTAAAATACTGCTCATCCAGTCCAAGAGTATTTTTATCATACACAATATTTTCATTATATCCAAGTTCCGGATGAATACTCATCTCAATTGGTTCAATATTTAGCATATTTAAAAGTGAGAGCATTCCTGTACTTATAATATCCCCTTTCTTACAAATTGTTGTTGGGTCTTTTATCCCGATTTTCCCGTCTTTCATAATTGTTTGTATTTTGAATTGTTTGAATGTGCTTATTGCGGGTCCTGCCTGGATATTAGTGCCCCCCGCAGGAATTTCTATGTCTGATGTTGAAATCTCTGCCACCTTTGCTTTTCTCCTGACTTTTAGTTCTTTTAGTTTTTTTGTAATATAAAAAATATCCTTATTTGAATAAATCAGTGCTGGCTGCTTTATTTCTTCTAAATTTAGAGGAAGCTTGGTATTCTTTAAACCCAAGTCCAGAATTTTCTTTTTAACAATTGTTGTATATATTTCTTCGTCTTTTAACTTGTTTCTAATCTTATGCAATTGACTTGATGGCAAACTCTGCAAATCAAATAAAAGAATAGTTTTATGACTCTTAAAAATTTTATTTGTCTCTTCCAGCAATGAAACCTTTTCTTTTGATACCATTATTTTAATTAAATTAAAATTAAAGAAGGGTTTTACGGCTGAGAATTAGAGAGAATCTAATATTAATGTGCTAATATAACAATTCAGCGTCTATTTCCTGTGTAAGCCTCTTTGCAAGTCCTGTCAAATAGTCCTATTACATCAATTTCAATGGCTTTCCCATACTTAATTTTAAATAAACTGAACTAATTAAGCCTTTTTTCTTTTCAACAGATTCATTGATTTTCTCAAAGCAGGAATTAAAGTTTTCAATTATCTGCTCGTCATTTAATTTCTCTGTTCCAATCTGAGTTTGTATAATCGGGTTTTTTATCATGTTTATTGATGTTGTTTTTTCCAGACCGGATATTACTCCTGACAAATCCTTTACCACCGGCGGAACCGGAATCATTGACTTATTCCTCGGGCCTATATATTTTGAAATTGATTTTGCTACCAGAGGCATAAGAGGTGCCTCAACAACAAAGAAATCATATTCTTTTGCAATTTTCCTGCCTTCTTTTTTATTAAAATCCATGTCGTTCTTTGATAAAACTTTCTGCCCGGTTTGTTTTGCCTGAGTAATAAGGGAATCAACAATAAAACAGATTTTTACATCCCTGATTTTATGTGGTAATTTTAGCTTTTCCCTAATCCTGTTTTCAGGCTTTTTTAAGTCCAGACCCGAAATATTAATAATTAAATCAAAAGTCTGACTAAAATTTCTTTTATTCTCTCTCAGTTTTTTTAAGTTCTCTAACTTTAGTTCTACCATTATTTTAATTAAACTTAAATTTAAGTTAGGGAAATTGGTAATTATAAATATGATTCTGGGATAAATAATCTAACAGATTAAACTTTACTTTAGAAGTTCTGCTAAGTAAACTTGTCTTATTTTAACAAAAATAATAATGGAGTCTTGGAAAATTTTTGGGGTAACTTTTGGTATAATAGTACTCTTATTTGCTGTACTTTTACTTCTTCCATCAGCAAACAAAATTCCGGAAATCCCGGGATACCTCGAAATAAACAATGAAACAATGATTTGCGATTATTTTTATCTTTGCTTTCTTAGGGAGGGAGAATGGCACAGGCCAGAATATAATGCGGGAACAAATTTGATTCTGGCGAATAATCTGGAATCAAAAAACGATGCTCAAATGAAAAAATTTTTTGAGCAGGAGAAGATAAATATTGTTGTAAATACAACAGAAAAGGGAAGTCTGGAAAATGCAGAGTTAATTCTCAGGGTCGCCCCGTTTTCACATTATCTTGGATATTATTACAGCACTGTTAAAAAAGAAAAGAAAATAATAGAATCTTTTGTTTTATCCCAATATAATTTAACAGAGTCCGCAATAATAATTTTCGGGCCTAATCTCGGTGCAAAAGAAAATTCTATAAAATTTGATGGAATGAATATTGTTGTCCAGGGAGAAAGCAGTGAACAATTAAGTATTTTACTGGGAAAACTACTTTTAATTGCTGTTTCCTAAGAATGAGGCTTTTATTGGATATATCCCTCAAAAACCCTCAAGCCAAAACTACTCAATTGGTCAATAAATAATTCGCCCATCCATAGATACACTTTCAAAGTTTCTTAGTATTCTATTACCAAAGCAGAGCCCAGATAAAAAAAGTATTCATCTTCTCCTAAACTTGCTTCTATTTTCAGGGGAAAAGTGTATGTGTTTGTAAGGTCAATACTTCCTAAATTTATTTCAACAGAATTATCATTGCTCATTATATTTGCCATGCTATGAGTGATTCCTTTTACAATTATATCTCCCCTGTAATTTCCAGGGTCAAAAAAAACATAAACTTTTGCATTTTTCGCCTTGTTTACCTCCAAAGATAAAAGTTCGGTTTTATCTATTTTTAGAGTTGTATAATACTTTCCGGCTTTGCCTGAAAATAAAAACCTTGTGTAATCAGATGCAATTTTATATCCCGCGCCTTTCCAGACCCCATTTCTACAACTATATCTTGAACCCATATATATTTTTTCTGTTCCGCTGTCCAGACAGTTAAAACCTAGATCTACCCCACACATTCCAACAGGACAGCAAACTTTTGTTCCCGGGTTATGCAGAGCATCTACACAATTCAGTTCATTTGTATCTTGCGCGCAATCACACTTTTTCTCACATTCATCTGTTTCCCCCTGTTTCTCCCACCTGTTTTTCTCACACTTCCATAAACATGGTGAACCTTCTTCTCCAGTAACAAGTCTGTGAACTCCCTCTTTTTTACACTCAACAACCCCGGATTCATTGTGGGGACAGGTATTATCTGGACAGCAATAAAAAGATGGTGGTGAAGGTTCAGGCGGACAACACCAATATTCTTTTGTTTCTCCATAGCATATACACAAATCTGCCTTATTAGAATCACAGTCTACCGCCTTATAATCTCCATAACTCATATCCTGACCAAATGCGCATGTACCTGATTTACAAGCATCATTACAAGTGGTGCCGGAAGATTTAGCAACAATAGTGAAGGGTGAGCCAGCATTTTTATGGCATATACACAAATCTGCCTTATTAGAATCACAGTCTACTGCATCATAATTTCCATAATTCATATCCTGACCAAATGCACAGGTACCTGATTTACAAACATTATTGCAAGGGGTATTTGAGTTTTTAGATTCAATAATCACGAATGGTTCCTTGGATATTTGCGAATACCTCCAATCAGTTCCTGTATCTGGATTTTTTTTATTTATCCACCCATTTGGAATGGTTTCATGCCAGCCACATTCTTCAAAAGGCAGAATTTCTTCTCCTGTAAAAATATTCCAGGGACTATCCTGAGAACAATAAGAAGTAGGCCAGCAGGCATCATTGGGATAATCGCAGGATTCTTCATCAGGTGTGTAACAATTTACAGTTAAATTGAACTTTTCTCCCTGCTTATTTTCATCAGAAATGGAAAATTTTACTACAGCATCATTTGTAAATGTACTTTTAACTTGTTTGTCTCCACCCCCGGAAGTCCCACCAACATTAATTCCAACAAAACTTTCATCCGGGATTACATAAGCAACAATATCTTTTTTCTTTCCTGGAAAAGAGACTGGAAAAATCGCGTAGGAATTCTTGTGCCCATAAGTTAGAGAATAGGGCAAGGGATAGACAATATCCTGGTCAAAATAAAGTGGAAAATTATAAATTGTTTTCCCGCAATTATCTGAGAAATCTCCTTCTTCCCCGGAAACAAAATTCCATGCCCCGTCCACACATTTAAACCGGTAACCCTGGTATTGGATTTCTTTCCCATTTCCATAACACTTTATATCTCCACTTCCTGAACTGCAACCCCAACCGCTTAAACAGGTTACTTCATATCCATCCTCTCTGTGAGAACATTCTCCTTTATCGCAGCAATATGCTTTGCCACCAATAAAGTCAGGCGCACAATTGTCATAGTAACATGGGTGGGAATCTTTTATAAAAGTATGGTCGCATTCATAAAAATTGTTGATTGCGCACCAGCTACAGGTGCAGGTTGAAGATTCACTGTATAAGTTACCAGAATCCTTTCTTTCATATTTTCCAGTAATTTTAAGATTATCACAATTCCCGGTGGCACCACTACAACTTGCAAAATCCGGTCCATCATAAACAGGGACTTCATCTCTGGCTGCACCAGCCTGGTGTTTGCACCACCCTTTGCAATAATCTTCGTTACAGGTGCATTTTCCCTGATTTTTTCCGCAACCCGGCGGGTCAATACAATTTTCCCATTCATAACAAGTTGTGGTTTCAGAATTGCAACAGTAGTCGGTCTTGCAATTACAGGCAGGTTCACCCTCACCACCGCAATTGTCACAGATACCGCATTCCCCACAACTTTCGCACCAAGTGTCTTCAAATGAACGCTGGTTTGCATATTTTTCTCCTAAATAAGGCCATTGCCAATTATCCCCTGTTGAGTCATTGTAGTACCAGGTAATCAAAGTATTGCAGTCTGTTTCAATAAGTGCTCCACACCTTGAAGGCGAACAAGATTGTCCATACCCACAACTACTCTCACCACAACCACAATTACCT
>JAUXEA010000022.1 GCA_030620695.1 Candidatus Aenigmatarchaeota archaeon
AAGGTTCCGATGAACAAACCAATAGAAGCAAGAAAAGGAATAAATAAAGGCAGTGGAATTGCACACCCGCACACATTTCCGCTTGATATCTGCATCTGGACATACAAAGAACTTGCGGCAACAATAAACATAAATATTGCCAAAACAAGGGTCCCAAGAATAATTTTTTTCTCTATTCTCATAAGGTTTCATATTTTGAAACTTAAGTATATATATGGTTTCAGCATAAATATGCTATGAGAAAAGAGATATTCATTTTATTTTTGTTAATGGTAAGTACAATCCTGCCTGTAGTTTCTGCTCAGGAAGATAAAGCTGTATGCACTCTTTATTTTACTTATATTGGGTGTCCAAACTGTGCGGGCACAGACCCTATTGTTTTGAGTGAATGGACAAAAAAATATCCCAATCTAATTGTTATTGAATACATGTGGGTGGGAGGTGATTGGCAAAATCCAAACTCTCAGTTTTTTGGAGAGTATGCCCAAAAATATAAAACCCCAGCTGCTGTTCCCCAGTTGGTCATTGGCGAGAATAATATTAAATTAGGCGGACTTGATATTCCAAGAGGAGAAGAAGATATTAAAACAAAAGAATCTAATCCCTGCCCCCTGCTTAATAAATCAGTTTCATTTGAAAAACTTAATTTAAAAGAACTTAAAGCAAAACCCAAAATTTGGGGTAATGGAAGAATTTTGATTAAACAAGAAAATACTTGGGTTTTTCAATGGAATGGAGAAAAAATATTTGAAGGGACAATAGGAAATAAAAGTCTTAACAACTCTTTAACAAAAGAATTGCTTTTTACAGAGGATATTTCAAAAGCTCTTGAAGGCAAAAAATTTGAAATTGTAGAGCCCCAGAGAGCTGAGTTTTCAGGCAGTGCTTATGCTGAATTTGAAAATGCAATAAAAATAAATTTAACAGGAACAGTTACTGAACCAACAGAACCTGAAGAAGAGAAAAAAGATGATGAAGAAATTTCAGAAGGTGAAATTATTGAACTTCCTTTTTTTGGAAAAATAAAAACCGAAGAAGTTTCCCTGCCAGTCCTCACTTTAGGTCTGGCTCTAGTTGATGGACTTACAAACCCATGCGGGTTTTTTGTTTTATTTTTTCTTTTAGCTGCTTTATTGGGTTTGGCAGGCTCAAGAAAAAAGATTTTTATAGTGGGTAGTATTTTCGTTTTCTTTTTCGCTTTGTATTACTTCCTGTTCATGGCAGTTTTACTTAATGTTTTTATGCTGGGGAAAGAAATCGCTATTTTAACCATAATCGCGGGTATTGTGTGCATCATTGCAGGGTTGCTAAACATTAAAGATTATTTTTTCTTTCAAAAAGGAATTTCCCTTTCCCTTTCAAAAGGCAAAAGAGCAAAACTTACAGAAATGGTAAAAAATTTAAGTTTGGCAAAGTCTATCCCTGCTTTAATATTTGGAACAACAATAATAGCAAGTACAGTAAGTCTTGTTGCAATTGCCTGCACTTTTGGAATTCCTCTGGCTTATACAAAAATTTTGGCTTCAAACTCCCTGTCTTACTTGCAATACTACTTTTACCTGATTTTTTATAACCTTGTTTATATTATCCCTATGGCAATAATAGTTTCAATTTTTGCATTAACCCTGGGAAAAAGAAAATTTGGAAAAACCTGGATAAGAAGACTAAAACTTATTTCCGGGCTGATAATTTTGTTTTTAGGTTCAGTTCTAATATGGAATTACATTTTATTGGAAAATGTTGGTTTCCTTTTTTATATTATTATTTTGGCAGTAGTTCTGTCCGGGTTAATTATCTTTTTCAGTGAGATTTTTAAGAAGTTTAAAGGGAAGAAATAATGATTATAAACTTGTTTATTTTATGGCAGATATTTTAGTCTTTGGAGATAGCGGTTCATATGGAGTATGGGATATGGAAGGATGATATGTTCAAAGATTAAGAAAATTTTTAGACAGGAAAAATATAACAAATCTTCCAAAGTTTACTCTGATTTATAATTTAAGCATATCTGGGGATACAACAGAAGATTTAATAAAAAGGTTTGATGCAGAATCTAAAACATATTTAAAAGGTGAAAAGGCTCACATGATTATATTTTCCATAGGCGTAAATGATTCAAGGAAGATTAATGGGAAACCAGCAGTAAGCCCGGAAAAGTTCAGAAAGAATATTGTATCATTAATTAAAAGAGCAAAAGAACACACCTCAATCATTGTTTTTATCGGTCTTGAAGCAATTCCCAGGTTTGTACAATGGTCTGAAGAAGAAACTTATGAACTTAAAGATGTTTAGAAATATGATGATATAATAAATTCTGTCTCCAAAGAAAATAAAATCTATTTCATTGAAATTCTTAAGAAATTAATGAATCTAAATTACTTTGAGTTATTAGAAGATGAATTACATTTTAATACGAAAGGTCATCAGAAAATTTTTGAAATTGTAAAAGATTTCTTAGTTGAAAATAAGATAATCTAAAACTTTTGACCTACATTTTTAATTCAATAAGTATAAAACACATAATTCCCTTGAAAGTTCATAATGAAAACTCAGTTCCCAGACTGAGATTAATTTAAAATTTAAATTCAAAATATACTATACTTAAAAAGGGATTTAAATATGGAAAACAAAATAACAGGATTATTGAAGAAATCAAAATATCTGAAGAAAGCTATGGATTATTACCCAAAAAAGCAAGTCCCTTCTCCATCAGAAATACTAAAACAGGGATTGAAAGATACCAGAAATATTCTTTTTGGGGATATAACAAGGGAATTTTATTATAGTGTGCAGGAATTATTTCACAGCCCTGGCCTCCGCAAAGAGTTTGGAATAGAAATAAAAAATGGTGTTTTGATTGGAAATAATGTTCAACTCGGGAAGCAGGTAAAAGTAGAACATGGAGCAGTAATTCTCGGAAAAACCAGAATACTTGAAGGAAAAATAGAAAAAGGAGCAGTAATTGTTGACTGTGTGGTCAGGAATATTGATGCAGAATCAGGGAGTTTGGGTATTTTAATTGAGCAGTTAAACAGTAAAAAAGTGAATATAAAGAAAAAACGCCTTCTCAGTGATATAATAATCCTGGATGATGGAAAAGACCAGGGAATAATAAAGAAAATTCGGGTTTCTTTAGGTATAAGGAAAATGAAAAGTATATGGGAAAAGAAATTTTTTAGTGAATCAGGCAGTACTATTAAATATTCTTTGAAGAATTTATTTGAATTATCTGAATTTGGAATTTCAGACCTTAAGATTTCAGACCTTGGAAGTTTGTCTGACAGCCTGCTAAACAGATTTTATATTTATTTGGGGGGTTCATCCAAAAAATTCAAGGAAACACTGCTCAATCAGTCGTTGGATAAGATTTTTAAAGAAATTAAAATATCAACGCGACTTGGACCTGTTCTTGAGCCAAGGGATATTGTATGGAATGGAATTCATTGGGAAAAACTTGTTTACAATGCCGCAACAGTAAAAATAAAGGGGATAACTTACTTTGTGTATCGTGCAGTTGGCGAGGATAATATTTCCAGGCTGGGATTTGCATGGAGTAAAACCGGAACACATATTGACGGGAGGCTGTCTTACCCAATCCTGTGGGCAACTTCAAAGGAAATTCATCCAAATGCCATTAAACGACCAAGAGAAAGAGGCGGGTTTGAGGACCCTCATTTAACTTTATTAAAAGATAAAAACCGCCTGTGTCTGTTGTACACACTTGCTTTTGCAACAGAACAAATGATATGTCAGCAGGCTATGGTATCTATTTCAATTGAAAATTTTATTAATCTTCCAAATCTTCCTGAATCTGAAATTAAACAAAAATGGAGGAAATCTAGTCTGGTATCCTTTAATGAAGAAAGAAATGCAATTCTTTTTCCTGAGAAAATTGATGGTAAATATGCAATGATACGCAGACCTATGAAAGGCAAAGTAACCAATCTTGAAGAATATGTTTACCAGGAGCGTTTTATAGGGATTAGTTTCTCTAAAACTCTCTGGGGTCAATGGGACGAAGAGATAAAACCCTTATTAACTACCCGAAAAGGCAGGTGGGATTCAGACAGGGTGGGTCCCTGTGCTTTATTGAAGACAGTGTATGGATGGTTATTGTTCTATCATGGTACAGGAATCTGGAACTTCCGCACAGGTTATCGCACAGGTTATGTATTACTGGATATCAATGACCCCTGCAAAATTTTGTATCGTTGTGATGAGCCCGTGCTTACTCCAAAGGAAGATTATGAATTATACGGGTGGGGGCCTAATATAGTAATTGGTTATGGTGCTTTTATTAAAGACAAAGATTCAAATCAAATTGCAGATGAGGACAGCGAGATCATAGTCAGTTACGGGGGTGCGGACAGAGTAGTTGGTTTGTTTAGTGTAAAACTTTCTGACCTTATTCCTGAAGAAATAAAAAAGAATTATTGTTAACCAACCGACTTTTCATTCGTTTGCTTTCAAAGACTACTTAGCAAACGATGCACTGTTTGCTCCTCAAACGAGTGTCTCGCTTCGCTCCAAAACCTCGACTAAAAAAGTGTTTTGGCTTAAGCCTTTTTACCCAAATTAATAAATAAAAGGCTTATTTACAATAAAAACTCTTCAGTTTCCATTTCAAAAACTGAGGCCAATTTAGAACTTAAATCCGAGTAAATTTCAAGAGCCTTTTCTGGATGCTTTGTTAATAAATGGTTTACAAGAACCAGAAGATTTTTACTCATCTCACCAAGATTAAAACCAACTTCCATATTACTTGCAATATTAATATTCAATCCTTCTTTGTCCAACTCATCTGAATCCAGTATTTCTCCGCAAAGTTTGCATTTTATTTTCATAAATGTATTTGTTTAAAATTAGTTGGGGTATCCTTGTTGTTCAAAATAATCTTGGGCTTTACTTATTATGGTCCTTAAATCAGAGTTCATCTTTATATGTTTACTTGAATAGATTATTTCTGGATTATACTCTTTACCCAAAATATCATGCCCAAACCTTTCCAAAACTTTAATACAATGTCGGTTATATCTTTCGTCTAAAACCCCTTTCTTCTCGTGAGTCTTCTCAAGATCTGAATTTGTTAATATCAAGTCTTCAATAGTATATTTACAAATTTTAGGCAAGAGGGCTGCTGTGTATAACATTCCAAGATATCTCTTTACTTCTGAAACCAACTTAACATCCGTATTTTGTTCTGTTACTTCTTCATTCTCAACTTCTGGTTTTGCATGAGATATATGCCTCTTCTTTTTTCCAAGTTCTCTAAGTAAAGCTTCTTCTTTAGCTTTACCAGTAACTCCAAGGTCAGAAACATTTAATGGTGTTGTAGGATATATCACATTTTCTCGCCTAATTTCTTTCTCTTCTATTACTTCTGACTCTGGTTTTTGGCAATCTAATGGCGTATTCTCCTTTTTTTTCAAATCCCAGGAATCAGGAATCCTCCCAAGATATTTTTGAGAAACAAAAAATCCAGGGATTTCATAGCATTCATCTACTACATGTGAACCATAAAAATATTTCGTATGTTCTATTTTTGAAAAATTCTTTATATAATTCCTTATTATTCCTAAATTTTTTTTATCTGAACCTTTTTTACTTCTCATTTCCAGATGTCTCTCTTTTAGAGTTAGCCTGAAATACTCTAAAAACTTTCTTGTTATTTTAGAGTCTGGTATAAATACTTTTCCTAAAATACTTCTCCCCAATGTTTCAACATAAACAACACCCCCAATTTTCCCAACTTCCATAACTACTATTTAGTTTAAGTTCTTATTAAAGAAGATAAATAGGTTGAAATTGAGAGATATTATGATAGCAAATTGGTGTTCAGGAAAATGAAAATTGCAGTTACAGGGGGGAAAGGCGGAACAGGTAAGTCAACAATAGCAACAAGTCTGGCAGTTGAACTCAGTAAAAGAAATAAGGTTTTGCTGGTGGATGCTGATGTGGACTGCCCGGACGACCATTTGATTTTGTCAATAGAAAGAAAAAAGGTTAAATTTGTTGAGCAGATGATTCCAAAATTTGATTTCAGGAAATGTATAAAATGCGGAAAATGTTCTGAAGTTTGTAAAGCAAATGCAATTGTTTTTGTAAAAGGAGAGTATCCTGTTTTTATTCCGGAGCAGTGTAATGGGTGCGGTGCGTGTATTTTATCCTGCCCGAAAAGTGCAATCAAAAAATCAAAGAAGATAATCGGTGAAATATTTTTCGGCAGGAAAGGAAACTTAGATTTTGTTTCCGGTGAAATTTATCCTAATCACCCAATCTCAGAATTTGTTGTAGGTGCTCTAAAAGATTATGTCAGAAAAATAGAGAAAAATTATAATTATATTTTAATTGATACCTCAGCAGGAACTCATTGTGATGTTATTTCTGCTTTATTAAACTGTGATTTGGCCTTGACTGTCACAGAACCTACTCCTTTAGGAGCACATGATTTGGAACTTATTCTCAGGTTGTTGGAAATTTTGAAAATTCCCGGGAAAATTGTATTAAACAGGTGTGATATTGGAGACAAAAATTTGATTAAAGAAATTAGTGAAGATTTCAAAACAGAAATTATAGCAGAGATTCCATATAAAAAAGAAATTCTAAAAGCATACTCAAAAGGGGAACCTGTTAAAGACGAAAATATAAATAAAATTGCAGATTTGTTGGAAGGTATAAAAAAAGAGATAAAATAGAAATTCAAATCAAAAATTTTGGTTGTTCTGATTACAATTATGAATCACATTTATTCAAAATAAGAATATTGTTAATAATAACTGGAAATATGGAAAAATTAATTATTTTTTTAGTAATTCATTTCTTTCAAGATAAGTTTTTAGATGGGATTTGTCTCTGAAAAAACCTCCTCCTGCCTTCTTGTACAAATCTATATACACAGATTTTTCAATTTCTTCTTTCTCTTTTAATCTTTTCAATTCTAATCTCAAACTCCTGATTTTAATAATCCATCTTCTCTTCTTATCCAGG
>JAUXEA010000089.1 GCA_030620695.1 Candidatus Aenigmatarchaeota archaeon
CTGCAGGTTTTGTGTTATTTCTGCAAATTTCTTTGTGCCTTCAGGAGAAATTATAACACCAAACTGAAACCTGTATCCGCCGCCGGTATTCTTTCCAAGATAATTGCTCTCTGGCGGGATTCCAACATTTTTTATATCTTTGCTCGTGTATACAAGGCCAGAAAGCACAACTTCTTCATTTGTCAAATTTTTTATATTAAATTCAATTCCTTTTAAATTAAATGTTTCATTAAATTTGTGAATTTCATTGTTTATTTTTATTGTTTCGTTATCCAGAATTTCTAACCTGAATTCTTCATTTTCACCAGACAAAAATTTTCCTAATTTGAAACTACTACCATTTTTCAGAGTCATTGGAATTTTAGATTCAAACTTTCCTTCTCTTGCAAGCAACTCTTCTATCTCACTTCTGGTTCCCCCTGCAATTGAGACCATCAATAACTCATTATCCCCAATCTCCAATTTTCTGAATTCTGCCTGCCTCAAACCATACACATTTATCCTCGTCTCAAGAACAGAAATAATTTCACTAATTGAAACATTTATTTCGGTGCTCACATTTTTTGGCTGCATTAATGCTTTAATTCCTCCCTCAATATCCAGCCCAAATTTGAGATTTGAATCCTGAACTTTTTCCACAGAGAGATTGAATATTTCATTTCCTGTTAACCTAATATTTTTGCTTCCTCCATCTGTATTAAGATTCAGGTACCCAGCAGAACCCTGAAAATGGATTAAATCACCAAGACTGCTTATTTCCCTGCTTTCCTGACCAATAATATTTGCAGAATAAATTATTGTCCCGGGTTCTATCTTCCCGTAAAATGCCCCGTCCCCGACTGATGTTACAACCACGCCTGCTGAATTAGGTCTTGGATTTATCGCAATTACAGAGCCTATAATACAGAAAAGCAATAGCAAAACCTGCCAGTTCAACAACAGTTTTTTAAATCCCATACAAAATTTTGTTTAAAAATTAAAAGAGAAGTTTTTACAGTAATTCGACTAAATTTTATAATTATAAAAACTAAAAGTGTTCAAGTGGATGATAATTAGTTCTAAAAAAAGTATTACTGACATAAAATGTTTCTTTCATTTCCATATCTCCTAAAATTTTTTCAATACTCTTCTTTACTCTTTTTTTCTCCTTTTCATAAACTTCAAGTATATTTTGTCCTTTAAACATTATTCCAATTTCTTTTTTGTATTTCCAATCTTTTTCTTTTAATCTTTTAATTAGTTCATATCCTTCATCTATCAAAGTTGGAATGTCTCTTTTCACATCTTCTACAAGTCTACTTAACCACAACATTCCATTTGAGTGTATTAGTAGTTCCTCTTTTTTATCTTTGGATAAGAAATCTGTACGCCACTCATGGTAATTTGATACAGATTTAAAATTAGTTATGGACTCTATATATTTTTTAACCTCACCTAAATCAACTTCTGTATCCTGCTTATATGGGTCAAAAACAATTGTTATTTCTAGCTTTTCTTTGTCTTTTTCTCCA
>JAUXEA010000059.1 GCA_030620695.1 Candidatus Aenigmatarchaeota archaeon
ACAAATATCCTTTGGTAAACCACAGACTGGGCAAATATCACTCATTCTTTTAATGAAGACTTAAGTCTTGCTATTGTTCTTCTGATTTCCTTTAATCTGCCAGGATTTTTCACTGTTCCACCAATTGCGACGTTGCTCCTTTCCTTAGCGAGTTCTAATTTCAAATTATTAAGTTTTTTTATTATTTCCTCTTTTTTCATTTTTAAAATTTCTCTCTGCCTTAAAATTGCCATATCTTAATATAATTTGTTTTTAAAGTATTTAAGCAAAAATATATTATCTTTTTCCCTGCTTTGATTTTGGTCTAAACTTGGTATAACCACAGTTTCTGCAATGAATCTCTCCTGCTCTGATTTTTTGAGGATTTGCTCTCATCTTATGTTTGCACTTAAGGCAGATAAACACATTTTCAAATAGTCTCTGATAAACCACACCTCCAACCTTTTTTGCCATAACTATAGAAAATTTAAAAATAGAACACTTCTTTAAAATATTTCTCTATGATTTCCTTGTTTTTAAAAGCAAATTTTAAATTTTTGGCTTCTTCTTTTGAAAACCAAGCATATTCCATCACTTCCTCATTTATCTCAACTTTTCCTCTAAACTTCCCTTTAAAGACCAGAACAACAGCCTGCCAGTTAATTTCCGGAATAATTTCATCAAAATAACCAAAAAATTCTGGTTCAAACTTGAGTCCTGTTTCTTCTTTTACTTCTCTTTTGATTGCTTCTGTTGTGAATTCCTCCTCTTCAATGTGTCCTCCTGGCACACACCAGCAATCTCTGAATGGTTCCACATTTCTTTTAGTTAACAGTATTTTTTTATCTTTTTCAATTATTGCCCCTACTGTTGCTTTAATCATCTTATATAACTCAGTAAATATACCCAATTATAATACCCCCCTCATCTTTTAGTTCCCTGTCTGTAATTATCTTGTTTTTTGGTGTGGAAACAAGCAGAAATCCAATATTTTCCCCTGGCAGATATCTCTCTTTGAATTTTGTAATCCCCTCTTTTTTAAAACTGTGTCTTGGTTTTACAACTCTCAACTCATTGATTTTATTGTTCAGGTTTATTTTGAATTTATTGTAATTATTTTTCGTTATTGTTTCATAACTTTCTATATAGCCTTTTTTCTTCAGAACATCAAGAATATTTTTAACAAGATTACTGGTGTCTACAATTGCATCTTTCTTTCCTATTCTCTCCGCATTTTTTATTGCTGAAAAAACATCTGCAAGCAGGTCGTGTCTCATAAACAAATAATTTAAAATATTATTATGCCTTGCGGTAAAAAGAGGAAGAAGGGAAAGATAAAAACACACAAATTAAAGAAAAAAAGAAAAAAGATGAGACACAAGAAGTGATTTTAAATAGATATCTGTATTAGAGAATATTCTCTGAATTCCGGGAAATAATAATATTAAATGGGCTGGGGCGGATTCTCCAATTTGTGTTTTCTTTTTGACTTGAAGGTTTTTCTTTTCTAAAGAAAAAGCCTCAATTGAACCGCCGACCTTCGCGGTGTAAACGCGACGTCATACCATTGTCCCCAAACAGCAAATCATTCTAAGGGTATTTTTCTTTACTGTTCGTGGTCTAGACCACCAGCCCATAAAACAACATAAATTAAAATTAATCTTCCAACAAAATATTTCAAATGTAAATATATTCTTCATTTACCCAACCCAAGAAATACATCCTTTGTCTAAGTGCTTGGTTAAACAGAATTTGGGATGAAAGCAGGAAAATCTAAGATTATTTTAAAATCCCATTAACAATTCTATTCCAATCTACCTCTTTAGAATCAACAACATTCCAGAGTGTGAATCTTTCTGGCCTGACTTTGCTTACCTCCTTTAAAATTTCCGGTTTTAATTTTTCATCTTTTAGAGGTTCCAAAGCAAAATCAAGAATTCCTTTCTTTTTCATTTTATTTTTTATATCTTCAAACAGATTTTCAGAATCAAATCTTAGATTTTGTAATTTATCAGAATAAATTTCATAAACTTTTGCAGAAATTAAAGTCCCTGTTCCTGCAAGTTGCCCATGCAGGTATTTCCCATCATTTATTTTATTTTCAAGAAGTCTCTCAACTTCATGTTCAGAACCAGAACAATATCTTGAAGTTTCTTCCATCGCAAGACCAGACAAAATTAAAGCCTCTGCAAGTTCTTTTTCATTATTGGAATTTAAGACTTTTTCAACAGATTCAAAACTTAATTTTTTGTAAACTTTTGAGAACTGTTCACCTTCTTTCTCCGCCAGGCTTAAATCCTGCAAAGCTATTAAATTAGAAAACAAATCACAGATTCCTGCTTTTTTTAAGTTTCCAGAATTTTTCCAGAGATGCAGAGGAATAATCACTTTTTTGGGATATTTTGTAGGGATTGTTTCTCTCTTCTTTCCATTATACAAAGAACAATTTTTTGAAATCAACCCATCATGAGAAGGGGCCGTCGGAACTGAAATTAAATCCAAGTTTAAATCAAATGCAATTTTCTTTGAAACATCAATTGCTTTTCCACCTCCAAAACCCACAATTACTCCGCTCACCAACTTTTTGAGTTGTTCTACCCTCTCAATTGAAGCCTCTGAAACAGTATAGAATTCCTCAAAACCAGCATTCAAAAGCAAATTCCTTGTAAAATAGTCATTATTGGTAATTATCGCATTTCCTTCCAGTCCCCTAAAATCATAATTTTTATCATCTATAAATTCAAGTTCTATGCCTCTTTCTTTTAGTAATTCTTTGAGGTCCATTATTTAAATTTATCTAAATCTTATAATGGTAGAGGTTGGTCAGGTATGCAAAAAAATTGCAGGAAGAGAAACAGGAAGATATTGTATTGTAATAAAAGATGAAGGAAAATTCGTTCAGATTTCAGGAATTTCCAAGTATTTAATGTGCAAAAACAAGAGATGCAATAAAAAGCATCTCATCCCAACAAAAATAAAAATTGAATTAAAAGGAGAAAAACAGGAGGATATTGAAAGAAGTTTAATGAATAGCGGGGTAATCAAAAGATTGGGTCTGGAGAAAATAAAATTAAACAAACTTGCCAGAAAAAAACTTGAAAATGAAAGAAAGAGGTCCAAAATGAAAAAACCAAAAATAAAGAAAATTTTAGAGAAGAGGACTACAACTAAAAAGAGTGGGGAAGTGGTTGATAAAACTGCAAAGAAGATTATAAAAGAAGGAAAGGGAACTACAAAAAAGATTTTGAAAAAAGAGGAACCAGTAAAGAAATAAATATTCACCCACAAACAATTTTGTAATTACCGGATAATTTTGATTTCGCGGTTCTAAATGC
>JAUXEA010000103.1 GCA_030620695.1 Candidatus Aenigmatarchaeota archaeon
ACAGGCGTTGTTGTTACAAGAATGGATGCAACAGCGAAGGGTGGTGCGACTTTAACTTCCTGTAAAACAGCAGATGCCAAAGTTAAGTTTATTGCAGTAGGGGAAAAAGTCCAGGATTTGGAAAGATATATCCCGGAAAGATTTGTATCAAGACTGCTTGGTTTTGGGGATTTGCAAAGTTTGCTTGAGAAGTTCAAAATCCAGGAGAAAGAAGCAAAAAAAATTGCAGAGGGGGAACTTGATTTAAATATTTTTTACCAGCAACTTGTTGAGATGCAAAAGCAGGGCTCAATAAAGAAAATGCTTGATTTAATCCCGGGGTTTGGAAGTTTGAAGCTACCATCTGAAGTTCTGGATGTTGGAGAAGAGAAAATGAAAAAGTGGAAGTATGTTATTGATTCAATGACCCCGGAAGAAAGAGAAAAACCTGAAATAATTAGGAGTTCAAGAGTGGATAGGATAGCAAAAGGGAGCGGAACAAAAGTCCAGGAAGTAAATGAACTGCTTTCAAACTTCAAAAAAATGAAAAAAATGATGAAGAAACTTAATCCAAAACAAATGAAAAAATTCAGGGGAATGGGGGATATCACCAAAATGTTTGGGAGATAAATCAAAATATTAAAATATTATAGCGATTATTTTTATGGTTTCTATTATTAAAAGGGTTCTGCCAGATGCAATTCTGCCTTTCGGAGATAAAGTAATAAAAGCCAGGTACTACTGGTGCAGGTATAGATATAAAACTCTTAAACGAGAGGACAACCGGGAATTATTAAATGAATTAAACCGGATAGAAGATATTATAAGAGATTTTGAGGGGAGTGAGATAAAGAAGAGATGGAGCCGAAGGGGGTTTAAGGATATTAAATCCAGACTGTTGGATATCAGGGAAGAGATAAATCACACCAAAAAGACAAATATATTAACCAACCTTGTTCTCCATAAAGTTAGAGAACAAAGAAAGAACTGGTGCAGGTTAAGGCTAAAAGTTCTTGAGCGCAGACCTGATAAACAAAGGGATAACTTACTGGAAGAACTTGAGAGGATAGAAACTGATTTGCAGACTGTTGAAGAAAGGGGAGAAATATTAACAAGGTCTGACAAGAACAGGAAAATGAATGCTGTCAGAGACAGCCTCTCTGAGTTCAAGTTGAAAATATCCAAAAAAATGGAAAGTAAAAAGTTGAAGGAAACCAAAGAAATGACCGCGATAAAAAACCCTGATGAAAAAAAGAAAAAAAGTTTTCTTAGTGATATTGTGGGTAGGATAAA
>JAUXEA010000018.1 GCA_030620695.1 Candidatus Aenigmatarchaeota archaeon
TCTTAGAAAAGATAAAATAGAAAGGCACGGAATTATTCTGATGACAAGAACAAAAAGATTCAGAAAAGGGATAAAAAACAATGCACTTAAATACAAAAAATTCTGGACAATTTATTTCAATATTGGTGTTATTGTTTCTTTTTTTGCAATGGGCTTTGGAATATGGTATTTAATTAAAAACGCCCTGGTAATTGCTTCCGGGATTTCGTCAATGGGCTTTGCACTTGTATTACCCTGGCCAACCTCCTCTCTTTCTTTTCATCCGGGTGTACTTTTGATTCCAATCTGGTACTGGCTGATAGCAATAGTGGTTTTACTTATTCCACATGAATTTTCTCATGCTATCACTTTTGCAATTAACAAGATAAGAATAAAATATTTGGGACTTATCTTACTTTTGTTCATACCCGGGGCGTTTGCAGAACCAGATGAAAAACAGTTAAAAAAAGCAAGTAAATGGGCACAGTTGCAGGTTTTTTGTGCGGGTTCTTTCTCAAATATAGTTACTGCTGTTATTTTCATTTTTATACTCAATATTTTTTTGGTTGGTGCTTACAATCCCGCGGGTATCTATTATTCCTATCCTCTTACCCAAATCAACAAAACAACTATTCTGGAAATGAATAATTTAACAGGGGGTATGGTAGAGTTGCAAACAAAAAACAATACTTACCTGCTGACTGAATATCTTTTGCAGGAACAGGAAAACAGGTCCGGACTTATTGTTTTTGAAGACTGGCCTGCGGCAAGAAACAATTTATCCGGGACGATTAAACAGATAAATAATTTTATAATTTATTCACCGGAAGATGTGTCCAATGCGTTGTCCTATTGCAGACCTTATGAAACAATTTATATTTTAACAAATGAAAAAGGTTATAATATAACTTTGGCAGAGAATAATGGAAAATCTTTCCTGGGAATCACAACAAATTATAATCCGGTTGTGGATTTTATTTCTCCGATGAATTATCGGCATTACGAACCAAAAATTGCTGGTTTTGAAGGGTTAGGTAAATTTTTGTTAATATTAATTTCTTTCATTATTGCAGTTTGTTTTGGTGTTGCAATTGTTAATATTCTCCCGATAAAGCCTCTTGATGGGGGTCTTGTTTTAGAAACTCTGACAAACAAAAAATTCACGAATTTTGTTTCCTTGATTGTGTTTATTCTGATAATTTATAATTTTGTTGGACCTTTTATTTAGGAATAAGTCTTCAAAGTTAAGTTTCAAGTATTTTGAAAACCTAAATAATCCCTTTGTTCTTCAAATATAATCCATAATCTCCAAAAATTAAATTATCTTTGTCTTCTTCTCCAATCCAGCTTTTAACACTTCTTTCAATTTTTTTCCTTTTTTCTTCGATTTCAGGAGTAGTAATTAAAGAAATTGCATCAGAGCCGGAACCGGAGCCATAGGATACAATTAAAATTCTCTGGTAAGGTGATGCAATATCCAGGACCTTTGCAAGTCCTAACAAAGAATTGGCAGAGTATGTATTTCCAATCCAGTCAAAAACAATCCCAGGCTCAACCTGTTCTGGAGTAAACCCTAATTTTTTTCCAACAACTCTAGGAAACTTCCCATTCGGCTGGTGGAAAATAACATAATCAAAATCTTTTGGTTTTAAATTTAATTTTTCCATCAAACTTTTTGCAGCATTTATTGTATGTTTATAAAATGCGGGGTCACCTGAAAATCTCCCGGCATGTTTTGGAAATTTTTCACCATCATTTCTCCAAAAGTCTATTGTGTCTGTTGTATAAGAAGAAAAACCTTCAATAACTGCGATAGGATTTTTGTCACCAATAACAAAAGCACCACCTCCGTCCCCTGCAGTTAATTCAAGTTCATCGCCTGGGGCCCCTTGGGCAGAATCGGCACCAATACCAAGTCCATAACCACCATTAGTTTTAACAAAATTGAAAGTATTAACAATTGCCTGTGTTCCTGCTTTGCATGCAAACTCCAAATCTGCTGCAAAACAATCTTCAGTTTTTAGAAGACCTGCAACAATACTTGCTGTTGGTTTCACTGCATAAACTTTGCTCTCACTCCCAACTTCAATAATTTTTATTTCTTCTCCTTTCACTTCAGCATATTTCAAAGCACTTAAACCTGAGTTGCATGCATAACTTGCCTGGTCATCAAAGTTCCCGGGAAAACTTTTTGTACCCTTAACTTCCTTCCCCCAAACCTTATTTAATGTAGCTAAATCCAGCCTGTATCCTGGAACATAAACACCATAACCCATAATCCCAACTTTTTCTTTTGGTAATTTCCTTTTTATTTTTGATTCCTGCATTGTGGGTTTTGAAAACTCTTTTTCCGGTTCCCAGACTGCTCCATAAAAATGCAGACCCAATTTGCTTATTCCGATTTTCCCCACTCTTGTTTTTACTTTATCTCCTATTTCTATTTCTCCATCAACTAACCCAAAAACAAGTTTATCTGAAGTTTTAATTAGTGCAGTAATATAAGGAACTTTTCTGTTATATTGAAATAAATTAGAGGCAACTGAAATTTTTGTTTTAGAGTAAATTTCTCCTTTTTTCTCAACATTTTCAAAATTGTTTAACCTGAAAAATTTTGGTGCTACTGTCATATTCCACCCTTCAAAACAGAAAAAGTTGCGGTTCCTCCTGTTCCACCAATATTTAATGTTGCCCCGATTTTAGGATTAACATTTCTTTTTCCGCATCTTCCCAGCAATTGATTAACAACTTCAATAATCTGGGAAACTCCTGTTGCTCCAACCGGATGCCCCTTCGCTTTCAACCCCCCACTTGTATTTACAAATAATTCTTTTCCATTAACAAGATAAGGAACCGGAGCATCCTTCTTATTTATATCTTCATAAGGCATCAGACTTCTAATAATTTTGTAACCTTCTCCAATTTTTGCAAAACCAGCAGCCTCCAGGCAGAGAATTTCATTTATTGTAAAACAGTCATGAACTTCAATTAAATCAATATCTTTTGGACCCAAATTAAGTTTTTTATAAACAGAATCAACAGCCCTTTTTGCAGAATCCAGAACTAGTAATTCTTTTCTCTTTGCCAGAGAAATTGAGGTAGTTCCAACTTCTATATCTTCCAACTTGACATAATCTGCTCCTAATTCCTTAGCATATTTTTCTGTTGTTACAACCAAAGAAGCAGAGCCATCAGAGATTGGAGAGCAGTCAAGTAATTTTAACGGGCTTGCAATATTTCCCTTAAAATCTTGTAAACTTAATTCTTTCCTGAACATTGCTTTTTCGTTTAGCATTGCATTTTTATGATTTTTTATTCCAACAGCATGCAGGTCTTCTTCAGTGGCTTCAGTTTCATACAAATACCTTGCTGCAAGTAATGCATAAAGCCCGGGAAAAGTTGCACCATTAATTACTTCTGTATCAAAATGAGAAGCACTTGCTAAAATACTTGTTGTTGGTCCTGTTAACCTGTCTGTCATTTTTTCAAAACCTATAACAAGAATAATTTTATTTTCATCCAAAGAAGCTTCAATTTCATTTGCTGCAAGTTTTAATGCAACAGAACTTGATGCACATGCAGCCTCTGTTCTGATAACTTTATTTATCCCGAGAATTTCTGTAATTCTTGGGGCAATGTGGTCCTGACCCTCAAATCTTGACAAGTTCATATTCCCGATATAACAGGAGTTTATGTCTTTTGTTTCAATATTTGCATTTTTTATTGCTTCATTTGAACTTTCAAGAACCAGGTCTTCCCAGTTTTTGTCCCAGAGTTCGCCGAATTTTGTTATTCCTGTTCCTATAATCGCAAGGGTCATAATCAATTTCAGAGAAAATTTAAAGTTTAAACAGATATTTAAAAAAACAGGTTGGCATTATAGGAATAATATAAGTTATCACAGGATATCAAGTTAACAAACTGTTCATAATCACAAAATATATATTATGGCAAAATACTATTTTGATATCGAGACCTATCCAACCCCAAATCCTGACACAGCCAAAATAATAACAATCCAGTTTCAGAGGATTAACGGGGAAACAGGGAAACCTGAAGGTGAACTAACAATCTTAAAAGAATGGGAATCTTCAGAGGAGCAGATAGTTTCAAAATTTTACAATAAATTTTTTCGTAAAGATTTAAGTGTGTGGGAATTTATTCCTGTTGGTTATTACCTGAATTTTGAGTGGGAATTTCTTATAGCAAAATTTGATAAATATTTAGGTGTAAAATTATCAAGCAGGAATTTACATTATTATCGCCCGCATATTGACCTGCGACCTGTCGGCGTTCTGATAAATAATGGAAAATTCAAGGGCTCTGGACTGGACAAAATTACAAGTAAGCCCCACAATGGAGAAGCAATAAAAAAATGGTACGAAAACAAAGAATATAATAAAATTGAGAATTATATTGTTGAGGAAACCAGGTCTTTCCTTGAATTTTTGCATAAAATTATTGAACTTTTGAGGAAGTATGAATTGCCTGATAAGGGAATAGAAGTTAATGAATGAATTACATATTTGTTTTTATCTCTGCACTTTTCATCATAGAAAGTATTTCTTCTTTTAGTTTATCAAAGTTCTTTTTTGTTCCGCAACCATAGAAAATTACATGCTTTTGTTTCCTGAAAAACGGGACTATTCCAAAATATCCCTTTAACCTGATTATCTTAAAGGAGTTTTCAGTGTATTTCGGACTAAAAACCGTGTAATTGAAAAAATCCTTTTTCCCATTAAATTGTTTATAAACCACTCTTGAAAAAATATCTATTACAAAATTATTTACTCTATTGCTGTTATCCGAGTCAGTCATATATTCACCGGAAAATAAATAACAGGTCTGTCCGCTTGCAATTTTGAATTTTTTAATAAATTTAACTGTATTGGGATCAAGTACTGTAGAGGCTATTGGGTCCATATGTAATCTTAGCCAGTTGTTCTGGTCTGCAATTCCCATTTTGTTATAATCAAGAATTTTTATATTTCCGTTTTCAATCCCAAAATGATTTTTTGATTTAGCAAGATAAAATCCAAACCATGCCTGGAAATATCTGGATTTTTCATCATATCTTGTGGATTTATTGTTTTCATTAATGTTTCCAATAGTCCAGTAATTAATGCCTGTCAATTTCATAGGTCTCCAAAGTAAATCCATTGAGTTAATCACAAAGCCATGCATCCACCCTGGTTCCATTTTGTTTATTTTTACATCTAAACCCAATATTTTTTCATCAATATATCTGGACAAACTAACAAAGGGTGAAATTATACCCGCTATTATTCGTGTTAACATTATATTAATTGTAATGGATTATTTTAGTAGATTCGCTTTTAGTGTACCCAAGATTATAATGAAATGAAAACTTATTTGGTCTATAAGCCTGTTTATTAGGAAACCAAATTATAAATTTCAAAAGAGTCTTACTTTATGTTAAATCAGTTAAAAGGAGATTTGCAAGAACTTGGAAATCCTGAGAAGGCAAAAATATACCAGAGGTTTTTCAAAACAGGAAAAGGAGAATATGGGGAGGGGGATATTTTTCTTGGAGTCACAAATCCTGAGCAACGAAAAACAGCAAAAAAATATACTGATTTATCTTTGAAAGAATTGCGGGAATTGCTGTCAGACAAGATACATGAATACAGGTCAACTTCTTTATTTGTCCTGATTGACAAATACAGGAAGTCGGATGAAGCCGGCAAAAAGAAAATATATGATTTTTACCTGAAGAACACAAAAAATATTAATAATTGGGATTTGGTTGATTTATCTTCATATCATATTCTTGGAGATTATCTCCTTGAGAGAAATAAATCAATTTTATACAAACTTGCAAAGTCAGATAACCTGTGGGAGAAAAGAATTGCAATAATTTCAACATATTGGTTTATAAAAAACAACCAATTTGAAGATACACTAAAAATATCTGAAATTTTTCTTAAAGATGAACATGACTTGATACATAAGGCAGTTGGGTGGATGTTGAGGGAAGTCGGGAAAAGAGATTTGGAAACAGAAGAAAAATTCCTGAAAAAATATTATAAGAAAATGCCGAGAACAATGTTAAGATATTCAATTGAAAAATTTGATGAAGATAAGAGAAAATATTATTTGAAGAAATAATTAGATAAAACTTAACAGGTAAGGAAGTGCCACAAAGGTTCCAATAGAACTCCCAATATTTGTAAAGGCGGCGACTAAAAGTATTCTTGAAACCCTGTTTTTGTAGAATCCTCTGAAGGTAGTTATCTGGTTCAGGTCATGAAAATCTTTTACTCTCGGTTCTCTTATTTTTGCTTCAACAAGTCCTGCAACAATTCCTGCGCCGATTGTTGGATTAAGTGAAGTAAAAGGTGCGGCAACAAAAGCCGAGAGAATTGTTAAAGGATGACCAAGCGCGAGCAATGCCCCAAGTGAGGACAATACCCCATTAATTAAAAACCAGTAGGTCAGCATAGTAATTGTAAGTTCAACAGACTGGTGGTGAATAAACCCGTAACCTATTATCCCAACAAATATTAATGGTATTGAATAAGCAACATACCTGACCCATTTTGAACCTTTTGGTATTTTTTCAAGAGGATTTATATCATGTTTCTTCTTCAGGTGTTTTTTTATTCCTTCAATATGACCCGCACCAACTACTGCAACTATTTTTTTTCCTTGTGCTTCAAGAATTTTATTTGCAATATAAATGTCCCTTTCATCTATCAAAACCTTTTTTGCAGAGGGTAGTTCATTCCCGAGTTCTTCCATCATTTGGGTAATTATATCTTTATCCTTTAGTTGTTCTATGACCTCTTCTTTCATTTTCTCAGGCTGTACAAGCCCTGCTATGAGACCAAACATAAGTTTGAATTTTTCCCTGAATTTCATCTCCTTCCACGCACGTTTCAGTGTTATTTGAATATCCCTGTCAAGAAGCACAATTTTTGCAGAGGCTTTTTTCCCTGCCTTGATTGCCTGAATCATTTCCGCCCCGGGCTCAATTTTGAGGTCTTTTCCAATTCGTTTCTGAAAGACTGAAAGAAGAAGATTTGCAAGAAATAATTGTGTTTTTCCTTCTTTGATTATCCTTGTAATCTTCATATCCTCCCATTTTTTCTTCTTTGTGAGAGTCTCATAACGCTTTTCGCAAAGTTCAACCCCAACAGTATCAGGCTTCTCTTTTCTTATAATTTCATTCACAAGTTTAACACTCTCCTTTGACAC
Source organism: Candidatus Aenigmatarchaeota archaeon (assembly GCA_030620695.1). Taxonomy (GTDB): domain Archaea; phylum Aenigmatarchaeota; class Aenigmatarchaeia; order QMZS01; family QMZS01; genus QMZS01. The sequence goes on from JAUXEA010000018.1 coordinate 7,195, forward strand.
ATGAGCCGTCCCAACAAGAAATATTTCCTTGTCTTTGAGTTTAATATGCTCAACATTCTTTTGGTTCATTATTTATATTGGGTTGTTTCTTTAGGAAATTAAAATTGATTAATCTATTTTAAGATACTATTTGGTTTTTCTTCTTTGTTATAATTTTTTTCATTTTTGTTTGTCAGAATGATTGAAAATTGGAGTATAGCAACCATTGCTACAGCCCAAGCACTAATTATTGCCGCCAACAAAGTAGCATTTGCTGTAGCATTTACTTGTTTTCTTGTCATTTTGATGTTATCCAGTTGTTCTAAACTATATACTCTAAACTCATATTTGCTATCGATGATAGTTCTATTCTCATCTTTTATGGATATATAATAGTCATAATCTCCTGGTTCATTTAATCTGGTAAATTCATCATCTGTGCAGTCTGGACTGTTACATACCAATCTATATCTCTCAGATTCATTGAAACCCCATAAGGTCTTTCCATTTTCTTCATAATTATTGTCAGCACCGGATTCTTTTCCAGCAAATGTAAACCGTAATCTGCTTGGAGAATATATTTTATTTTGTAAAATATACAGTTTAATATACTTATTTTTATTGGAAGTATACCAAAAATAGCAATTAATTAAATCATTTTCTCTAAAATAACTTTTAGAACCTTCTGTTAAATTACATTTAAAATAGACTATACTATTTAGTTCAGGTATATTTAGTTTCACTTCAGATACTTCATCTTCAGGCTCTTCAGATAATTTAATTTCATATA
>JAUXEA010000030.1 GCA_030620695.1 Candidatus Aenigmatarchaeota archaeon
TAATTATAAAAACCTTTCTTGAATGGCCAAAGGAGCAGGACTTAAGAAATTAAGTTATGAGGTCTTTTTTGACTGATGATTTTCCTGAGAAATCCTGTGTGTTAGTCGCTACGAGGGTACGTGTGTCCTTTAGATATAAATATGGACAACGCCTCAATCGAATCTGGTAAATCGAAGATTTACAACTTTTCAACTTACCAGTTGAAAATCCCTTCCCCCGCATTTTTTCTTTAGAAATTTTTATCAAATAATTTACTCAAAGAGAATGCTTTTATCTGTAGGTATTTTTCCCTGGTCCGGACCTAAATACACAGGACAATATTTACATAATACTGCATGACAAAATGCACGCTCACCCTCATTCAAATTTGGATAACTATCACAGGATATATCTTCCTCTGGATATTTTTTCTGTCGTTCATCAAGAATTTCTTTCTTTTTACACCTATACATAAAATTGTTCAAAAATAAATAACTATATTTTTCTATCTGAGTTCAAATCTAATCATTATCAAACCCAACTCCCTAACTGCAAAATCTTCCCTTCCTGTAAATGGTCCCCTATTAAATGCAATCCAACAGGCATTCCATTTGATTTTCCGCAGGGGACTGACAAGTGTGGAAATCCGCATAAATTTGGGGCAACAGTTAAAATATCCATTGCATATTGCTGTGCAGGGGAAAGTAATGCAATGTCAGTAAACTTCGGGGCAATAATTGGCATTGTTGGTGCCAGAATACAATCAAATTTTTTAAATTCATTCTTAAATTCTTTTATGATGTGTCCCCTGACTTTTAGAGCCTTCAGATAATATTTATCCCTGTACCCCGCTTTCCTGTAAAAGGTTCCCATCAAAATTCTCCTTTTTACTTCCTCACCAAAATATTCTCCCCTGACTTCTGAAAAGAATTCATTGTAACTTCCTTTAATCTCTTTTGTCATTCCATATCTGATTCCGCAGTATCTTGCCAAGTTTGTGCTTGCCTCGCTCATTGCAATTATATAATAACTTGGCAAAGCGAATTTTGTTGATGGCAATGAAATTTCCTCATATTTTGCTCCTTCTCCTTCCAGTTTTTTTATTGCTCTCCAGACTTCTTTTTTAACTTCTTCGTCAATATTATCAAAATATTCTTTTGGAACACCAATCCTGAATTTTGAAATATCTTTTTTCAGATATTTTGTGTAATCTTCCGACTTGCGGTTTATTGAAGTTGAGTCCTTACTATCATAGCCTGCAATTTTTGTTAAACCGTGAGCAACTTCAAAACAGGTTTTTGCGATTACTCCTATTTTATCAAGGGAAGATGCATAATCCACCAGCCCATATCTACTCACCAGCCCATAAGTCGGAGTCAATCCAACAACCCCGCAAAAACTTGCTGGGCAGGAAATAGAACCACCTGTTGATTCAGCAATTGCAATATGTGGTAATTTTAAAGCAGATGTTAAACAGGCTGCTCCTCCACTGGAACCACCACAACTTCTTCCTACATCATAAGGGTTCTTTGGAATTCCATAAGCGCAGTTTAAACAAAATGTTCCAAAACCAAATTCATCCATTTTTGTTTTCCCGATTATGTACCCAACTTCTTTTATTTTTTTTATTGCAGTTGCATCAAAAGGAGGAATATAATTTTCCAGAATTTTTGAGCCTGCAGTTGTTTTTATTCCTTTTGTGCAAATATTATCTTTTACAGAAATCGGGAGTAGGAAATCTTTATCCCCTTTTTCTTCTTCCAAATATTTTCTTGCGTGCTCTTCAGAAATTGTTATAAAAGGTTTGTATTTCTCCTGAATTTTCTTTATCTCACTAAAAGTATTCTCAAAGAGTTTTTCCTTGTCTGGATTCTTTAAATATTCCTTCAAGTCCATAATTAATTTAAAAACAAACTAAATTTAGATGATGATGCCTCCTCTGAGCCTTTGGCTATGATTACTGATGGGCAATCTGATGTCAGCCTTTATTGGTTAAATCTATCAAAAGGCCGACACCCCAAACAGGGTTGTTGGCCAATAAAGGTTGTTTCCAAAAGGGATTTTTCCTTTTTGGCTAAAAAAATACCAAAAGGAATCTTATGCGGAGGTGGCAGAATAGCTATGCGTCCGGCTGCAGTTAAAGAAAAATAATTCAAAATAGCAGGAACCGGTTCACGGGGGTGCAAATCCCTCCCTCCGCTGTTTTTTACTTTTCCCTCTAAAGTAAAATTTTCATATAAGCATAAACCCGGAAATTTATATATTACTATTTAATAACCTTAATAATTATGAATAATTACGAACAGAGTATTATTAAACTTGGAGATTTTAAATGTCCTACTGATTATTCCAAACAAGGTGGGGTTCATGATAACATAATTGATGTTTATTGTGCTCATTTATTAGATGTTGCCAGAAACCTGTCAGAAAAAAAAGAACAAAAATCAATAATTCCTGAAAACACCTGGGTAGATGAAGAAGAAATAAGCAGATTATCAAAAGAATATTATAATACTCTTAAAGAGAATAAACTTCCAATAATACTTGCAAAGAAAATTGGATATACTGCAGAATTTTCAGGTGAGTTTCTGGAGGATATTTCTGAAAATGGATATAAAAAGATAGTTGGTAGAAAATCAGGTGAGATAGATGTTATGTGTATAATACCTATGGAATTGGTTTGCGGACAGCAAAATGGATTAACACAGGAAGATACCTATTGTTTATTGGGAGAAATAAAGTCAGTTTACCAACCAGGAACCAGACCTTTTGAACAGGTTTTATCTGCAACTTATGGTTGTATGTACCCACATTTTAAAGATCCCTTTAATATAAAAATTATTGATGGTTTTTTAGTTACACCAAACTTAACTGAACGTATACATTCACACCAGACTGACCAGTATACAAAGTATACCAAATGAAATTAATAGATTAAATAATTTGTCTCATTGGATTATTAACCCACCTCTCTCTTCAGCAATTCCTTAATTCTCTTTGCACTTGCTCTTCTTCCTGTTTTCTTCATTACCTGCCCAATAAGATAATCAAATGATTCTTTCTTCCCGATTTTATAATCTTTAACTGCTTTTGTATTTTCTCGGACAACATCCAAGACAAATTTTCTTATTCTTTCCTCTTCTAAAGGTTTTTCATATTTCAAATCTCTCAAAACCTGTTCAGGTTCTCTAACCTTTTTTCCTTTTACATGGTCACCAACCATTTCTCTTATAATTATTTCTGCAACATCATCTGTAATCAAATATTTTTGGAGAAGGTCAATAATCCTTCTCAAGTGTCTTACATCAATATCAACATCTTTTAATTTGAGATTATGATAATTTAGGGTTCTCTTCAAATATTTTGCAAGTAAAACCGCAGATGCTTTCTCATTATGTGTCTCGCACAGATATTCAAAGTAATGAGTTAATTCAGGTTCTGTCAACAGAGTATCAATAATTTCAGGTGAAATCTTATATTTCAAAAACCTCCTCTTTTTTGACTCCGGTAACTCCGGCAGGTTTGACTGAATCTCATTTAATATTTTATCTGAGAGTTCAATAACAGGCAAATCAGGCTCAAAAATATACCCATATTCATCCTCTTCCTCTTTCTCTCTTGCACTAATTGTTATTTTTGTTTTTTCATTCCACAATCTCGTTTCCCTCTTTACTTCAAGTAAATTTTTTTGTCTCAGCATTTCATAGTTTAAAGCTTTCTCAACTTCTTTTGCTCCGGAAATGTTTTTTATTTCCACTCTCACCCCGCCTTTTTTTTCTTCTACCAGACCTTCTTCGTATCCATATTTACTTTCATATTTCGTCATAGAAATATTTGCATCAACCCTTATACCCCCCTCCTTACTAAAATCACCAACATAGATAAACTCAAGAATCTGCTGAAGTTTCTGCAAAAAAATTCTGGCTTCTCTTGGACTTTTTAAATCAGGTTCTGTTACAATTTCAACCAGAGGAATCCCGCTCCTGTTGTAATCAAGCAAAACATGGTCTTCTTCCCTGATTATTTTTGCGGGGTCTTCTTCCAGGTGAACTCTCCTGATTCTTATTTTATTGTCTTTAATATTTAATTTTCCACCAGAAGAAACTGGGGTTTCCAATTGTGTGATTTGAAAATTTTTACTCAAGTCAGGATAAAAATAAGTTTTTCTTGAAAACAGGAATTTCTTGTTTATCCTGCAATCCAGAGCATACCCGATCTTTAGAGCGAGTTCTATTGCTTTCTCATTTAAAACCGGTTTTGTTCCCGGGAAACCCAGACAAACATCGCAAACATTCCTGTTTGGTTCCGCCTGTGAAGTTGGGCAGGAACAGAATAATTTTGATTCTGTATTTAACTGAACATGGACTTCCAGACCGATTTTTATCTCCTGCATAAATTAAGATTTAGTAAATATTTAGGGTTCACCAATTGCTTTTTCTATCAAGAATAGTCTTTGTTACAACAGATTCCCACAAAAAAAGATATTATTGTATCTTCAAGAGCAGAAATTTTAAAAAATAAAAATTTTTGCATTATAGTTTTTTTATATCTTTCACATTTCTTCTTTGGACACAATCACAATTTGAACCCTTTTCTATACAATAAGTTCCAAGTCGCTCTTTTAATATCCCCTCATATACCTTTGTAGATCCGTCTTTCATTTCTACTCTATACTTCACCATCAATAAGCAACTATTTAAACTATATATAGTTCATTCGTTGCGAAGCAACGATGCATCATTCATTCACTTTTCATCAAATTCAATAATATTTATGCTCCTGAAAATAGGAAACAAAGAAATAACTTGTAAAATAGAATACAAAAAAATCAGGCATGCTTATCTGAGAATAACCCCTGATTATCACCTTGATATTATATTACCAGACAGCAGGAGGGTAAACGCAGAAACTCTGCTAAAGGAAAAACAAAACTGGTTAAGGAGAAGAGTCAGGGAACTTGAAAACTCTATAAATCTTTTTGAAGGAAATACAGTTTATTATAAAGGAAGAAAATATGAGGTGCAGGAAATAAAAGCCAAAAATCCAAGAATAGAACTTTCTGAATATTTTATAAAAATTTATAAATTCGGGAAAAGGAAAACCGAAAATATATTACGGGAATTTCTTGCAGATGAAACTTTGGAATATGTTTCAAAAAAAGCTGAAGAATTTTCAGAGAGATTAAATCTATTTCCAAAATTGGTTTCAGTAAAAAACTTAAAAAGTTTTGGACATTGCACCAGAGATAAAAAAATCTTCTTTAACTCAAAATTAATCTGCCTTCCAATCAGATTAGTTGATTATGTTGTCTGTCACGAGTTGGTTCATCTTAGACATTTCAACCACTCAAAGGAGTTCAAACTTGAATTAGCAAAAATACTTCCAAATTATAAAGAATTTGAGAGAGAATTGAAAAGGTATTACTGGTAGCAATTTTATCTTCTTTTTTTCTTCCACTCCTCAAACAATTCTTCTGTTTTCTCAAAAACCTGTCTTTCTTCACACCCAAGAATTTCAGCACATTCTTTTGAGATTTCTTCCATTTTTTTCAGATAATTTCTTGCTGCCATTCCTGCCAAAAATTCTATTCTTAAAACAGAATCCTGAATTTTTTTTATTCCTGTTATTACAATAATATCTGCTTCTGTTGTATTTTTTAAGTGTAAACCCCCGCAGGCTTCAATATCCCAATTGAAAGAGGGGGCACATCCCCCCCTTTCAATGCATTTCCCCCCTGAATTTTTGCCAATTTTTACAATTCTTATTTCTTTCCCGGGGACTGCTCCGCCCTGGTAAATTTCAAAACCGTATTTCTGCTCTGCTTCTGTCCTGTTCAACCAGTTAACTGAAACTTCTCTTCCTTCTTTAATGCA
>JAUXEA010000050.1 GCA_030620695.1 Candidatus Aenigmatarchaeota archaeon
GAGTGAAACTGCAAACAGTTTCATCATTTAGGCTATCTTCACCTTCGGCTCGATAACCTTCTAAATATAATTCAACCAAATCTGAAAAGTTATGAATTATCATTCTCTCGCTTTTTTAATTGCCAATGCAATGTCTCCTGTTTCTTCTAATAACTTTTTTGCTTCTTCTTCTGAAACTCCTGTTTTCTGCACTATCAAATCTATATCTTCTTTATTTACTTTCTCTTCTTCCATAACTTCTATAACCTCTCCGGAAATCTGAAAAGTTTGCATACCCTGGACCACCATTTTAGATACCTGCGGATTTTTTATTACAAGGTCTTTCTCCTTTGTTTTGATAATTACTTCCGTAGCATCTATGGTTTCCATTTGCATTCCCATTTGCTTAGCAATTTTCTCAATCTGTTTTGGATTTATTCTCATTAACTTATATAAATTTATTAGTATATTATGGCAAAGGAAGAGAAAAGAAGGATGCCCCAGACAACTGCGGGGCTAATAAATTACTCTGATGAGGTTGAAGAAGGAATCAATCTTAAGCCGGAAATTGTTCTCGGGGTTGGTTTTGGAATTTGTGCTCTTGTGATTATTTTGAGATTTATGGTTCTTTAAACTTTCAGAACCCTGTCAATTTTGACTTCTTCTTTTTCAACTGTCCCAATTGCTCTTAATTTATTTTCAACAAAAACACCAACTCTTTCTCCCTGGACAAACTTCTCATTTTCTAAGGGAACCGGAATACCATTCTCAACTTTGTTTTCTTCCTCCTTAGATACAGAAATCTTCTTTATTCTCAGTCTTGAGATTATTTCCTCATTTTTGATTAAATACTTTTCTTTTCCCTCTCTCAGACTTTCCAGATTGATTACTTCTTCTTCCATAAACCCATCAACTGCAATTCTTCTCAAATATTTCATGTGTGCCCCGAAACCCAGTTCCTCGCCAATATCAGAAAATAGTTTTCTTATATAAGTCCCGTGCTCACACTCAATAAGCAGAGTTATATCTTTTCCATTAATCTCTTTTATTTCAAGTCGGTGAATTTTCCTTTTTCTGGCAACTCTTTTTACCCTGGATTTTACAGGAGGGATTTGTGTAATTTCACCTTCAAATTTTTTCAGAGTTTCTTTTAATTTTTCTGTTTCAATTTCCCCGTGTAAATGCATAATTCCAAGATAGGTTTTGTCAAGTTTTTCAAACAGAGGGGCAAGTTTCCTTGATTCACCCAATAAAATTAGTAAAACACCTGTTACTTTTGGGTCCAATGTTCCAGTATGCCCAGCTTTCTCAACATTAAAGATTTTTCTGACTAATTCAACGCAATCAAAACTTGTGGGTCCTGAGGGTTTATCAAGGATAATTAAGCCCGATATCATAAAATTGTTTGTTGTATAGATAATATGGCAGGTGAGGAAAGTGAATATCAAAAAATATTTTCAAGAAAAGTAACTGAGGTATATACAGATTTTGACCTGGAAGGAATTGGAAGTGGAAAAGAGTTGATGGATGGTCTTGTCCATCATGCAGGTAGGGAGAGTGCAAAAGAAAAACGAAAAAGAGCGAGATTGTCTGTACAAAATAAAGAAAAACTTGAAATTCTTAGAGGTTTAGATGATGGAGAATATTGTACAATAAGAGATATCCCTTCAGATTCGTCATGGAGATTAGGAATATACAAAAGGGACGGATTAATTGAGTATGAAGATTATATAATTGACTCACAATGTTCAATTACAGAGAAAGGAAAAGAAGAACTTGGAAGATTAGAAGAAGAATCTAAGAAATATAAGCATCAATAATCAATTCTAAGAATCTAAGGAGTCTTCCTCATAATTTCATAATAAGTTACATCCCCTTCTTCATCCACAAGAGACCACAGCATTTTTGCTCTTATATTGTGTGCCAATCTTACTGCCCTTGACAATTCAGGAAAAGAGCAGGTATAATTTTCAGGAATTGCATGAACAATCCATTTTGTGTGCTCTCTTAATGTTTTTGGTCCTCTTTTTAATTTTACTCCCCTGGAATAGACCCTGAAATGTGTTCCAAATTTGAAACCTGTTCTCACAAGAAGACCCCTATTTCTCAAATCTTCATAAACTGTGTATTTCCAGGGAAATTCTTCATCAAGAGAGCAGGCATATTTATAAAATTCTTCTCCATCCAATTCCTGTTCATCTTTAAAAACTTTCAGTCTGTTTCTCTTCATCAACAAAAGAGATTCCTCAAGAGATAACTCGTTTTTATCATCTATGATTTTTCCAAAACAACCAAGGTCATAAACCTCTTCTGCTCCTGATTTATTAAAAATTAAAACTTTATTTTTCAAAATAGTTCCTATATATATCTTTTTTTGTTCTCTACTAATATTTTCTATTGTCTCTGGTTTGGTTTCTTCACTTAACTTTTCATCTGCATATATTATTCCTGGTTTTATTTTTTCCTCTTTCAGTTTCTTCTTGGTTTCTCTTACCTTTTTGGGTCGGATATTGTCTTCTTTCAATTCTTCACTAACTTCTTCTATTATCTTGGGCTTGATTTCTTTTTTCAATTCTTCACTAATCTCCTGTGTTATTTCAGGTTTAATTTCTTTTTTTAATTCCTTTCTTTTCTCTCTCTTTTTTGATTTTTTAGCCCTCCCTTCAGTTTTCTTTGTTTTTTTCATACTTTAAAACCTTTCACAGTATTATTAATCTTACAATCTTTACAAAACTCTCTCTGCTTATAATCCAAATCTCCAACAGAGGTGGTTTTGTGCATTAAACATTTTGTATTTGTGCAATCGTTTAAACCCTGCGTCTTGAAAACAGAATATAAAATTTCTTTTGACATCCTCTCGATTAATAAATCAAAATTTGGTTTTTCCTGATAAAACTCAGGTCTTAACCTGTAAGTAGATACTAATACAGGACCATCCACTTCCGCAACAGAGAATATAAAATTCAGTTTACCTGTGTACAGGTCAAGATTGGTTATTGCAACAATATTTCCTTTTAATTTTCTTAAAGTGTCAAAAATAATATCTGCATTATACTGTCTCCTGTAGACATTCAGTGCTGTTTTTGGGGGATTAGTTTTTGCATATACCCTGACTACAAAATTTGAGCCCTTTAATTCTGTGGCCAATGCTTCAATAATTTTTTCTTCTATCTCGCCCAAGGGAATAATATCTGACTCTATTCTCATAAATTTATAAAAGTTATTTTATAATATGGCAGAAGAAGATTATAAGTTTAATGTTCCAAAAACAGTTTTTGGTCTTAAAGAAGAGCGTGTTAGGAAATATATGGAAGAACATAATATTTTTAGTATAGATGAGTTATATGACTATGGTTTTGGAGCAGAGTATGATAATAAACCAGAAGTTAAATCCGGAATTCTTGAGGAGTTGAAATTGTATTTAAAAAGAAGAGAAAAATTTGGTTGGTTGAAAAAATCACAAACAAACCCTATAAAATATAAGAAGGGGAAACCGGGAGTACACTTGGAAATTTAGTAAAAATGCAGGAGGGCGGATTCGAACCGCCGAACTCACTAAGAGACTGGATAACTCAAAATTTCCTTTCTTTCGTCATATACGAATTATTTTCTTTCCCCTTGAGGGCTTCTTTCATTTTGCTACGCAAAATGGAGCACCGTTTTCCGAAGAAAAACGAGTGTCTTTTCCTAAAAGAAAGGGCTCACTTGAGTCCAGCGCCTTTGACCATTCAAGGAAGGTTTTTATAATTAAAAACCTTTGACTTGGCTACTCCTGCATAAAATAATCTAATTAATATTTCATAGAGAGTTTTTATCAGAAAGACAAAAAATAAGTAAAAACAAAAATTACAAATCACAACCTTTTATTATTATTTTATAGGTTAATG
>JAUXEA010000029.1 GCA_030620695.1 Candidatus Aenigmatarchaeota archaeon
CCCTCTCCTTTTTCTCTTCCGCTTCTCTTTTATCTATTTCAGATATCATATTTCCTATTTCACAGAAATAAGCTATATCTTTTAGGAAGTTTTTTTCATCAAAACCATCTTCTCCTACATTAATAACTTTAGTTGGGTAATCTGCAAAAGGCAAACCTTCTTCTTTGGATTTATGTTCAAAAAACTTTCTTAAATATCGGTTTGTTTCAATGGAAGATTTGCATCCATCTGGCGCTTCAATTGTTATCGTTTTTACTTTAAAATCTCCCTCTGGGGACCTTTTCTTTGCAGCAGAATACGGTTCTTTAAGAAAAGTTTCATATATTTCTCTCACCAAATATTTTAATGACGATTTAGGAAAAAGGTATATATGGAACCTATTACTTTCAATTTGTGTTGGAATATTTCCATACTTTCTATAAATGTTAGTTTCTATATCTGGGCAAGCACCACCCACCAAATCAATAATCTCCTGTGATATTACCATAAAATAATATAGAAAACTTTAAATACTCAAAATCCGCAAAATTACTCCTTTTTCTCAATAGTCAGAAAACAACTCCCGCAATAATAAATTGTTTTTCCTTCCAGTTTTCTTTTTCCCAAAAAGACCCCTGGACCGCATTTGGGGCAGAATTCCCTCTCCCTGGTTATTTTGTCTCCTTCTATTTTGTATATCTTATATTTTTTTGAGACTTTGTGCTTGCTTTTTGATTTTGGTTTCTTCCCTTTCTTTTTTTCTGCCATAATTCTTTCTATTTATTTTTTTAAAAGAAAGACTTATATGAAAGAGCAGGTATTTGTTAAAAGTGGAATCCTGGAAGAAGATATATATGATTTTTTGGAAGAGGAGTTAAAAGATGCGAATTATGAAGACATAAGAATACAATATTTGCCAACATCTACAAGAATTATAATTTTGACAACCCGACCAGGTCTAATAATTGGTGCTGGTGGTGAAAATATAGAAAGATTAACAAATTTGATAAAAGAAAAATTTAAAATAGATAACATCCAGATTGATGTGCAGAGAATAGAAAATAATGTTATTGCCCCAAAAATAATAGCAAAAAATATTGCCCGGGGAATTGAAAATAATAAAAACCACAGGAGATTAGCAGAGTATCATATTGATAAAATTATGAAAAATGAAGGTATTTTGGGTGTAGAAATTATTCTGGATGGAAAACTATCCGGATCAAAAACAAAAAAAGACAAATTCTCCAGGGGATATATGAAGAAGGCAGGAGAACTCACAGAAAGATTTGTTAAGAAAGGTTATGCAACTGCACAACCAAAAACAGGTTCTATTGGTATTAAAGTCAGTATTTATATAAAACCGGACAGTTTAAATAAATCTTAAGATTTTTTCCTGAGATAATTTCTTAATTTTATAATATCCTGTTCTGTATGAATATTAAAAATTTGTGTATTAAGCAAATACCCATACATTTTTCCTTCCTTAATCAATTTTGGATAAACATTTTCCTGTAAGACCCATTTCACTTCTCCTTTTGGAATATAATCAAAAATTTGTTTATAGCATGCACCAGCAAAAGCAGAAATAAGATTTTTTTTACCTTCTAGTTTTTCTTTATGTTCTATAATTGTGGAACCAATCATAGAGATACTCCCAAACTTCTTTCTTGTACTCATGCTACCAACAGCCAGAGTAACATAGGTTTTTGCAATTAAATAGTTTATATCCTGCTTTCTCATTAAATCAGAAAAATCAAATTCATAGTACTGGTCAATTGGTAAAATCAGGAATTTCTGGGGTAATTTATTCTTTGCTAATTCCAAAGTTTTTGCATTCCCTAACTCTTTTTTTTCTTCAATATATTCTATTTCTATATTTCCATATTTATCCTTAAGTCTGGAAAAACAGGCATCTATTGTTTCTCCTTGTCCAATAATAAAGACTTTCCCAAAATCAGATAATCTGTTAAACAAAAAATCCAAAAGTGTTTTATCTTTAATTATTGGTATTAAAAATTTAAACTTGGAATTAATTTTCAATTTTTCTGGTGAGCCTCCACCTAAAATAACCGCGGTCTCAGAGTTTCTAATGTACTCCCTAATACTTTCCTCTATAAAACCAGATCTTGAGTCGAAATTCAGATTATTTATTGATTTATCAACCTGTCTTACCAGTTCTGAGTCCAATGTGATAGAAATTCTGCGTTTCATAATATCAAGTATTACTTTTACTTTTAAATTAGTTTTTCTATGACCTAAAAATCTATAAATACTTTATTTAATAACTATATACAATAAATCATGACGAAGAAAGGATTTTTTTCCAAAGGAAAAACGATGCATCATTTTCTGAAAGAAAATGAATGAAGCGTCGACGAAAAAAGAAAACTGGTTAGTGACAGTGCCTCTTTTCTGATTTTTTTATGACTTAAAAATCTATAAATACTTTATTTAATAACTATATACAATAAATTATGACGAAGAAAGGAGTTTCGCCGGTAATTGCAACAATATTGATGGTAATGATTACAGTTGGTTTGGTTGCTTTTAGTTATTCTTGGTTTATGCGGATGGCTGAGGAAACAGAAGAAGATGTAATCATCCAAATGGATAAAGTAAAAATGGCAAATCAAAAAATTAATATAATGACTGTTTTTGTAAATGGTAGTGGATTATACTTTGAAGTAAAAGCTTCTGGGCTGAATACTATACCAATAGATATAGAAGGAACTGGTTTTTATATTGAAGGAGTTCCAAAAACTGCTGGAAGTTGGTCTGGTTTTTCTACTACTAATTGTACTTCAGGTAGTTTAGTAATGGGGAGTAGTTGTTATGGTATGGTAGCCGGTTATGATTCATCAAATTGTCATATCGGGGATGTTTTCAAAGTTGCAATCTCCTGGGGGGCAGAAAGTTCAAGAAAAATAAAAGGCTGCGCTAATCCTTAGAACATGAAAGAAAAAAATCAAGTTGAATGGACTGAACTTTTGATTTTATTAGTGATAGTTATTGTTGGTGTTTCAGGAATTTCTTTCTATTATGCTGGTGTGGTTATGAATAAAGAGACAATTCCTATCTTAACTATGATAATGGAATTAGTAATAGCCCAACTTGTTGGTGTATACATGCTTTACAAAATATATGCTACTCTGAATAAAAAATAATGTTTTATAAAGTTTATGAAATTAAAAAAAATGCTAGAGAAGGTACTGACAGAAGAAGAATTAAAAATTGCTCCTTCCAGTTTTGATGTAATTGGAGATATTGGTGTTATAAAAATTCCTGATGAGTTAAAGAAGAAAGAGAAAAAAATTGGAGAACAATTATTAAAATTTAAAAACATAAAAACTGTTTTGGTTAAAGAAGGAAAAGTAAGAAATGAATTCAGAGTAAGGAAATACAAGTTCCTTGCTGGAGAAAGAAAGAAAGAAACTTTACACCCGGAATATGGTTGCAGGTATAAATTAAACTTGGAAAAAGTTTATTTCTCTCCAAGGCTCGGAAGTGAAAGAGAGAGAATATGGGGACAAGTAAAAAATGATGAAAAAATTCTGGTAATGTTTGCAGGAATCGGACCTTACCCAATACAAATTGCAAAAAATAAAGATGTGATTATTTATGCAATTGAGATAAATCCGAAAGCAGTAAAATATTTTAAAGAAAATGTAAAATTAAACAAAGTTACTGACAAAATAAAAATTTTTGAGGGAGATGTCAGGGAAATTGTACCAAAACTAAAAATGAAATTTGACAGAATAATAATGCCTCTGCCAAAAGAGGCAGAAACTTTTTTGGGTCTGGCAAAATTAGTTTCTAAAAGAAACACAATAATTCATCTTTATATTTTTGCAAATTCAAAAAAAGAAGCAATAAAAAAAATTGATGAGAAGGTAAAAATTTTAAATTGTGTTGAGTGTGGGACTTACTCAAAAGAAATTTCAAGATATTGTGTGGATTTTGAATTTAAATAATAGGCTTTAAATCTGACAAAGAAAAAGCAATGAAAAAATTTACTACTCGTACAACCATTCTGTAAGTTCATTTATCATAAATTTAGTAAAATTATGAAAAGTAAACTTGAAACTGCTGAGGATAGAGTTAAAGAATTGTTTAAACTTGCAGAGCAGGAATTAAGGAGAGGTAATTTAGAAAGAACTAAAAGATACATAAATCTGGCAAGAAAAATTGGAATGAAATGCCAGTATACTTTTCCAAAAGAATTAAAAAGAAAATTCTGCAAAAAGTGCAATATGCTTCTTATACCTAAAATTAGTTGTGAGATTAAGTTAAACAAAAAAACCAAAACAATGGATATTAAATGTTTTAATTGTAATAATATTAGAAGGTATCCTTATGGTGAATGAAATAGGAGATGGGTTGATAAAACTCGCGGAAAAATTAAAGAGTGAAAAAATTGTTGAGAGCCCGGAATGGGGAAAATTTGTTAAAACAGGGGAAAGTAAGGAGAGAGTTCCCCAGCAGGAGGCGTGGTGGTATCTGAGAGCGGCTTCAGTATTAAGGAAGGTTTATATTAATGGTCCAATAGGAACCGAGAGATTATCCAAATTTTATGGGGGGAGAAAAAATAGGGGACACAAACCTGAAAGATTTAAAAGAGGTTCAAGAAAGATAATCAGGACAATTTTACAGCAGTTTGAGGAAAAAAATCTTTTGAAAAAATCAGAGAAAGAAAAAAAAGGAAGAATAGTTACAGAAGAAGGCAGGAAATACTTAAAGTGATTTATCTGTTGGAAATTATAAATCCAATAATAATTATTACAAATAATATTGTAGAAGGGATATAAAAATCTGAAAAATTTATGTCTAATATGAGCATTAAATTTGACAGCAGGTACCGATAAATTAAAAGAGCACAAAACAAAAAAACTATTGTGATAAAATTATATATACTTTTGGCAGTAATGCTGGAATATATTACATATCCAATAATCAACAGGATAACCACAGAAATTGGGTCAGGCCCAATTAACAGAGCAATCAAAAAGAATATGGTTAAGATAACTATACCAACAAGTTCTTCTGGTTTTATCTTCATAACTAATGATTTATCATCTTATATGCAATACCAAAACCTAAAATAATAATCAAAAATAAAATTATTGTTCCAAGATAATTTTCTGAAAAAGAAATCACCAATCCTGATTTAAACTGGGACCAGAGATAAAACAAAAGAACAAAAATCAGGACAGTTACTCCAAAAATAGCATAACTGTTCTTTGTGTAAAGAACAAAAAATATTAAGCCTCCAATAATTAAGAGAATTGCCAAAGATATGTATTCTATTTCAATCAGAAATCCAAAGATGAATATTGCACATAAAATTGCAATTAAACCAATAATTTCTTCTGCTTTCATAAATAATTTTTTTAAAATAGGTTATGTCCCTTGAAGAAAAAATTTTAAAACTAATTGCAAACAGAGAAGTTATTTCTTTAGAAGAGTTAAAAAATGATATAAGAGAAATAAATAAAAATGTTTTGGTGGTTATAATCACCAAACTAAAAGAAAAAGGTCTTGTATATTCGTCTAACTTGCTTTCTCCAACAACTATCGTAATCACAGCAAAAGGAACGAATAGTATAGAAACATAATTAATAAGTATATTATGGAAAATAATGATATTGAAAGATTGAAAGAAAAATTTAAAATTAATTTTTTGCAGATTGAGAAACTTCTTGCACAATATGATGGAAGAATAAATAAGATTGAGAAAGAAAGCAAGAAGATGAAAAGAGATAGTGAAATAGATGAATTGAAAAAAAAAGTAAATAAAATTAAAGAATATGAGAAAAAAATAGAAAACAAAACAAAAAAATTGGAAGTGGTTATAAAAGAAGATAGAAAGGTTGAAGAAAAAATAAAACAGGAAGTTGAGGATACAAAACAAAAGTTTTTAGAAAGAACCAAAAGAGTAGAGGGGTTATATAATGACAACTTAAAGAAAACGGAAGATAAACAGG
>JAUXEA010000094.1 GCA_030620695.1 Candidatus Aenigmatarchaeota archaeon
CTCTTTTTATTTAATCCGTCCCAAACTTTTCCATATGGGTAAATTTGAAAATCTAATTTTATATTCATTTTATTCCTCATCAACAACTCCAGCATCTGTTACAAAAAACACACATTCATTATCTGGAAGATTAGGGCTGTCAATTAATTTCGCAACTCTTGAACCTTTTTTACCCCGTCGTAAATACAGTCTAAATTGAGAAGCATGTCCAACTATGTGCCCACCAATAGGTGTTGTCGGATCTCCAAACATTTGCGCAGGATTAGCCATTACCTGATTAGTAACATAAACAACCAAATTATGCTGTTCTGCTAATTTCATTAAATCATGTAAATATCTATTTAGTTTCTGTTGCCTGTCTGCTAACTGCCCTCTCCCAGCATACTCTGCCCTGAAATGCGCAGTCAAAGAATCAACAATTAATAATTTAATTGGCTCTCCATTTTTAATCATCTCTGTAACTTTTTCAAGAAGTAAAATCTGATGATCTGAATTAAATGCACGAGCCACAAAAATATTTTTTAAAACCTTTTCAGGATTTGCTCCTAAATTTTCTGCTATTTGTTTTATTCTTGCAGGTCTGAATGTTCCTTCTGTGTCAATAAAAACACACTTTCCATTAGCACCTCCTTTTTCCAAAGGCAGTTGAACATTCACCGCCAATGTTGAACCAAATTGCGTTTTTCCCGAACCATAACCTCCAAATGCTTCAGTTATAGCCCTGCTTTCAACACCTTTTCCACCCAGAAGTTCATTAAAACTTTTACTTCCTGTTGTAATATAAATAACATTAGATCTTTTTTTGGCATACTCTACTCCATCTGTAAATCCTAATTCAAGCATATTCCTCGCTGCCTGAATTGCTTTTCGCGCAACAGCAGGACTAACACCAGCAGCATCCCCAAGTTCTGCAGGACCCATAACAGCCAAAGACATCATATCATAAACCCCGGCACTCTCAAGTTTAGCAGAAACAGCAGGTCCTATCCCTGGAAGGTCTGTTAATTTAGGTTCTTCATTAGATTTCACCTCTTCAGATTCCTCTTTTTCCCCAGAAACAGCTTTTTTAATTTTTTCAGTTTCTTTTTTAACAACCATAAAAACTAAAAATCATTCTCATTTATAAGGATTTATCAACTAATAGATATATATCTTAAAACATACTAAAAACTCTCCAGAACAACAACCCCAAATCACCAATAAGAAAAAACACAAAAACAATCACCTCACTTTTCCCCCCAGTTCTAATTCTCCATGAAGATTTTTTCTTATAAGGATAAAAAGGTTTTATCCCTCTAACAGTAAAACTATCTGCAAATAAATGCAAACCATATCCCAAAAAAAATGGTAAAGCAATAATCGGTAAAAACAAAGTCAATAAAAATAAAGGGTTATCGCTTGACACCCTTTTATATATACTTTAAAATTCACTTAGATATGAAAA
>JAUXEA010000025.1 GCA_030620695.1 Candidatus Aenigmatarchaeota archaeon
GAACAAGTTGAGGCAGAAATTAATAGATATTATTCAAAAAGACAACTCTGGAGATTGCTCTGATTTTGATATTTCTCTGGACTTGTCTGTGTGGTGTGGTGCCCTGGATTGCGACTGTAAAAAAATTAAGCCGATTCCTATTATTCTGACAATTAGCCAGCCTGGAAGGGGAAGTATTTCATTTTCAAAAAATTTCACGAATTTCCATTGCGGCTCAGGAACAGGTAGCTGTTCAACTGGTCTTGAATGTGGTAATCTGGACTGCATTGCCCGTTCCTGCGGAACCTGCTGGTCTGGTAATTTTGGGTCTCCCTGCTCTCCAACCAAAACTTCAGAGCAATTAGGAACTCACAGGTGTCTTGAAACAAGAGGAGGGAAATATGAATGTCTGCCTGATTACAAGATAAATCTTTTCCTGGAAGGGTCCAGTCGCGAAAAAAGATGGGCCCTAATAAATTTAAACTGCGGGGAGAAACACAAAACTTTGAAAATAAGTGGAGTTCAAAATTATTTTTTTGAATTTAATGGAGTGAAAATTAATCCGGGGGATTTAGACCTTTGTACTCTTCCAAGAATCAATGGAAGATTAATAATTTATGCAAAAGCCGGTGATGAGGAATACGGAATTGGGGGAATAAATATTAATTTTGATTTATCTGGTTACATAAATGAAATAAATAGTGAGGACTTTGTCTACAAATTTGATGAGTTGGATTGCGAAAAATTTAAGGAAGGTGCCAAGAGAGCAATTGAAGGAAAACTAAAAGGAATAGGAATTGAGGGATATGAAGTTGAAGTAGA
The DNA here is from genome assembly GCA_030620695.1 of Candidatus Aenigmatarchaeota archaeon. Classification (GTDB taxonomy): domain Archaea; phylum Aenigmatarchaeota; class Aenigmatarchaeia; order QMZS01; family QMZS01; genus QMZS01. The sequence goes on from JAUXEA010000025.1 coordinate 802, forward strand.
ACTTTTAGATACAATATGTTCAGGGGGTGATACTTCCTGGTGGACAGAACAATACTCTCCATTCAAAGTTGATTTTATTGAAGATTCTGATGTTGTTACCTCAGTTTATCATATTATAAAATACGAGCCTCTTGGAGAAACTTAAAATACCTGATAAAAGCAGTTATTATTTTATTAAAATAAATTATGGAACTTGCAACCAAAAAGATTTTTGGATTTATACTGTTCTTAATTGTCCTTGTTCTGATAATAGTTTTAATACATGAAGGGATAATCAAGGGATTCAACTCTATACTTGATATAGGTTCAGGTTGGGTAGATAAACTTTTCAGCTAATTATAATTCTAATATCTGTGGATTTCAACTTTTCCCTCGCAGGTGTTTTGTAAATATTCAATTACTCTTTCATCGCTTTCTCCTCCATTCGTATGAAAATGAATTTCTGGAATTGGTGCATAATCTCCCAATATCTTTTTTACAATTTCAACTTTTGAAGGATATTTATTTAGTATTCCCCCTGTGAATTTTCCACCTTCTGTTTCCAAAACTGTTGGAGAATATACTCTGTTAAAGTCTAATCCTTTGGGTACAAGATATATAGCCCCAAAATTATCAGTTATTGCAATTATATTTGTCCCCTTTTTTTTCTTATCAATAAGGTGTTTCAGGAGTTCTTCGTTATATTCCAGACAACCTCTTAAACCAGAAACAACATCTGAAACTTTTTCACCTTTTATTAATTTCAGCACTTTTCTTGTAACTTTTTCCATATTACCTTCATCTATTTTAATCCCAAAAAATTTTTCATAAGATTTAAAACTGTCTTTGAACAGAGTCCCATCCAGATCCGTAATATTCACCTCCAGGTTATTTACTGTATTTGGCATTAAATAAAATACATTTAGTATATAGATTTGACGATATTTAATTCGGCAATTGTCTATTTTTCCAGGTTAGCAACTCTTAACTTTGTCTCCAGGAAAACATCCGGGTTAACAGAAATTGAATCTATTTTATTATCCAGCAAAAACTTTGCGTATTCTGAATATTTTGAAGGAGCCTGCCCACAGATTCCAACCGGCTTTTTATACTTGTGGGCGATTTTAATTAAGTTGGATATTAATTTTTTCACTGCTTCATTTCTTTCATCAAAATCCAGAGTAGAATTATCCCTGTCCATTCCTAAAGTCAACTGGGTTAAATCATTTGAGCCAATTGAGAAACCGTCAAACAACTTTGCAAATTCTTCAGCGAGAATAATATTTGAAGGAATTTCTGCCATTACATAAACCTTTAGTTTAGTTTGTTTTCTTTGGGAACTAGACATTATCTGCTTTGCAGAGGCGTGTTTCATTAAATTAACTTCATTCAAAATTTTCAAAACATTTTTTGCTTCTTTAATTGTCCTGCAAAATGGAATCATCACATCAACATTTTTTAAGCCCATCTCCCCCCTGACTTTTTTTATTGCTTCACATTCCAACAAAAAAGCAGGTTTAAATTTTTCATCTGAATATCTTGACGCTCCTCTCCAACCCAGCATAGGGTTATTTTCTAGAGGTTCATATTTTTTTCCTCCGGGTAAATTGCGGTATTCATTTGTTTTGAAATCAGAAAACCTGACAATAATTTGGTGCGGATAAACTGATGCAGCAAGCATTCCAATCCCTTCTGCCAGTTTCTGAATATAGAACTTCTGCTTTTTCTTTTCTATTGCATAAAGAGGATGCATTTTTATCCAGTTAGTTATAATATATTCAATCCTTGCCAAGCCAATTCCCTCCGGGTGTAAAAATGCCAGGTCAAAAGCTTCTTCCGGGGTTCCAAGAATAAACATCACTTTTGTTTTTGTTTTTGGTAATTTTTCAATATTAATTTTTTTAATTTTATAATTTAATTTTCCATTCCAGACAATTCCTTTTGAACTGGTGCAGTCTATTGTAACTTCCTTCCCGTTTTTTAATTTTTTCATTGCATTTTGTGCTCCGACAATGCAGGGAACTCCTAATTCCCTGGAAACAATTGAAGCATGACTTGTGCTTCCTCCCTGTTCTGTGATAATCCCGGAAGCCATTTTCATAATCGGTTCCCAGTCAGGGTTTGTCTGCCTTGCAACAAGAATTTCTCCGTGTTTAAATTTTTCTATCTGGTTTATATTTTTGATAATATGAACTTTTCCTGAAGTTACTTTTCTGCCAACAGATATACCCTCCACCAATTCATTCGTTTTTTCAAGCAAAATATATTTCTCAATTTCTTTTTTCCTTGCATGCACAGTTTCAGGTCTTGCCTGCACAATATATAATTTTTTGTCAATCCCGTCTTTTGCAAACTCTATATCCATTGGTTTTTTGTAATGTTCTTCAATTTTAATTGCATAGCCTGTGAGTTCTTCCAACTCTTTTTCAGTCAGGACAAACTTACTTTTGTCTTTCAATTTTACAATTTCATGTTTTGTACCTGTTTTTCCAAAGACTAATTTAGTTTCTTTACTTCCCAACTCTTTTTTTATAACTTTTCCTGTTGGTTTAAACACAAAGAATGAATCTGGTTTAACAATTCCTTTTACAACATATTCCCCAAGACCATAACTGGCTTCAATGCACACAACCTTCCTAAATCCTGTGTTTGGGTCCAGGGTAAACATTACACCTGAACATGATATATCACTCCTGACCATTTTTTGCACACCAATTGACAATTTAACAGAGAACTGGTCAAATCCTTTGTCATACCTGTAAGATATTGCCCTGTCCGTAAACAAAGAAGCATAGCATTCCACTATTGCTTTTAATAATTCTTTTTCACCTTTTACATTTAAATAACTCTCCTGCTGTCCTGCAAAACTTGCGTCAGGCAAATCCTCCGCCGTAGCAGAACTTCTTACAGCAACTCTTGTTTCTTTTCCATACTCTTTGCATAGTTTTTTATAACCAGCTAAAATCTCAATTTTGAGTTTTTCAGGAATTTTTGAATTTAGTATTAACTTCCTGATTTTTTTTCCTTTTTCTCTCAGACCTTTAATATTCTTTGTATTCAGATTTTTTAGAATTTTTTTAATTTCTTTGTCAAGTTTATTTTCCCTGATAAGATAATCATAAGATTCTGAGGTTAAAGCAAAACCATCAGGGACTCTTATTCCTTTGGTTTTTAATTTTGAATACATTTCACCAAGAGATGCATTTTTCCCCCCAACCTTTGAAACATCTTTGTTTCTGATTTCAGAGAAGAAAAGAATTGGTTTCATAAATATAGAGGAAGTTATTTAATTAGGATTTTGTTTTGTTTGAAAATTAAGTTTTGAACTTTTTTTAGTTATTAACTTCTTAAAACAGAATTTTGGTTGCCACACTTTTAACTAAAATTTCACTAAATTATGGACCTGAAGAAAATTGAAGAGAAATGGGAGAAAAAATGGAATAAAGAAAAAATATTTGAGGCAAAGCCTGACAAAAGAAAAAAGTTTTTTATAACAGTTCCTTATCCTTATGTTTCCGGGCCTTATCATATTGGTCATGGGAGGTCATATATTTGCGGGGATATTTTTGCAAGGTACAGGAGATTAAACGGTTATAATGTTTTGTTTCCTATGGCATTTCATATTACCGGGACCCCTGTATTAGCAGTTTCTATATCTGTCAGGATGAAAGATGAAAAATCATTGAAAACTCTCAGAGAATATATTTCTTATCACACAAAAGACAAACAAGAAATAGAAAAGATTTTATCAGGTTTTATAGAACCCCTTAATGTTTACACTTATTTCTCAAAAACAATGAAAAAAGATTTTAACAAGCTGGGGATGAGTCTTGACTGGAACAGGGAATTTACAACAGCAGATAAAATCTACAACAAATTTGTTGAGTGGCAGTTCCTGAAGTTTAAAGAGAGAGGATATATAATAAAGGGAAATTATCCAATTACTTTTTGTCTGAATTGCGACAATGCTGTTGGTGAAGATGATATAAAAGATGGGGATACAAACTCTGTTTCTGTAAATGAGTTTACAATTATAAAATTTAAACTGGATAATGTTTACCTGGTTGGTGCAACACTGAGACCGGAAACTATATTCGGGCAAACAAATTTATGGATAAACCCAAAAACAGAATATGTTAAGGTACAGGTAAATGATGAAGTCTGGATTGTCAGCAGGGAATGTTCAGAGAAACTATCCCATCAAAAAGATGATATTAAAATATTAGACAGAATAGACTGTTCTGAATTAATAGGTAAAAAATGTTTTGCCCCGGGAATTGAAAGAGAGATTATTGTTTTACCCTCCTCATTCTGCGACCCTGATATCGGGACCGGAATAGTAACCTCTGTGCCATCAGATGCTCCCTATGATTTTATTGCATTAAAAGATTTGCAAAAGAACAAAAAAGAATGTGAAAAATATGGGTTAAATTTTGATGAGATAACCAAGATAAAACCAATTAAGATAATAGAAACCAAAGAATTTGGTGACATTGCCGCAGAAAAGATTATTGAACAGATGGGTATTAAGAATCAGACTGAGACACAAAAACTTGATGAAGCAACAAATATTGTTTACAAGGCAGGGTTCACTTCCGGGATTATGAACAAAAATTGCGGGAAATATTCCGGTGTGCAGGTATCAAAAGCAAAAGATGAAGTAAAGCATTCGTTGCTTTACAACGATGCCCCTTTTTCCGAAGGAAAAAGAAGGGATTTTTTAATCAAAAATAAAAAAGCAGATATTTTTTTCGAGACTTCAAGAAAGGCCAAATGCAGATGCGGTGGAAAAATTATTGTTGTCAGGTTAAAGGACCAGTGGTTTTTGGATTACAATGCAAAGGGATGGAAGGAATCAGCATACGAGTGTTTAAATAATATGACAATTTATCCGGAAAAATATAAACAAAATTTTGAATCTATATTTGAGTGGCTTGACAAAAGACCCTGTGCAAGAAAGAGAGGCTTGGGAACAAAGTTACCTTTTAATAAAGACTGGATTATAGAGAGCCTTAGCGATTCAACAACTTACATGGCTTTTTACACAATTGCGCACCTGATAAAAAAGAATAAAATAAGTGATAAACAATTATTCCCGGAGGTATTTGACTTTGTATTTTCAGGTAAAGGAAAAACCAGGGAAGTGGCAGAGAAATCAAAAATTCAGGAGCAGATTCTTGAAAAAATGAAAACAGAATTTGAGTACTGGTATCCTCTTGACCAGAGGCATACAGCAATAATGCATATCTCTAATCATCTGAGTTTCTTTATCTTTCATCACACAGCAATATTTCCAAAAAAATACTGGCCAAAACTTGTTACATTAATAGAACCTGTGTTGGTGGAAGGAGTTAAGATGGGTAAAAGCAAGGGAAATGTGATTCCTTTGGCAAAACTCAGTGAGAACTATGGAGCAGATGTGTTCAGGTTGTATATGGCCTACCAGGCAGAATTTGGTGCAAAAATAGACTGGAAAGAAGAAAATATTCAGGTGGTGAAAAAACAACTTCAAAAGTTGTATAATCTGATATTTTCAATTTCATACAAGGAAAATGGGAATAAAACAGAATTGTCTATGCACGGAAAGGCTTTTTTATCCAGATTTACAAAAAATATAAAACAGGCTACAGACTATGTTGACAATTTTGATTTGAGGAAATATATACAGGTTGCGTTTTATGATGTTATGAATGAAGTTACTGAATTTATAAGACTGTCAACAAAAGAA
>JAUXEA010000118.1 GCA_030620695.1 Candidatus Aenigmatarchaeota archaeon
AAACAAGTTAAACAATGTCTTCAGGAATTTTGTTTTAATATGGCAGTGCCGACAAGAGTGGGTTTTCAGACGCCTTTTACAAATATCACTATGGATTTAAAAGTCCCAAATTATATGAAAGAAGACAGGGTAATAATTGGAGGAAAGTTTCAGGAAAGAACATATGGTGAATTTCAAAAAGAAGTGAATATGATAAATAAAGCATTTGCCGAGGTAATGATGGAAGGAGATGCAAAAGGAAGGTTGTTTACATTTCCCATTCCAACATATAATATCACTAAAGATTTTGACTGGGAAAATCCAGAGTATGATTGTATTTGGGAGATGACTGCAAAATATGGGATTCCTTATTTTTCAAATTTTGTAAATTCTGATATGAATCCAGAAGATGCCAGGAGTATGTGCTGTCGATTACGCCTTAACAGCAAAGATTTAAGAAAAAGAGGGGGAGGCTTGTTTGGAGCCAATCCTCTTACAGGAAGTATTGGAGTTGTGACGATTAATCTTCCTAAAATAGCATATGAAAGCCAAAATCAAGAGGAATTTTTCAAAACCCTCGGCAACTTAATGGACTTGGCAAAAGAAAGTCTGGTAATTAAAAGAAAAGCATTAGAAAAATTTACAGAAGAAGGGTTATATCCTTACTCAAAATTTTATCTAAAGACAATTAAAAATGCTTTTGATAAATACTGGAAAAATCATTTTTCAACAATTGGTTTGCTTGGAATGAATGAAGCAGTTCAAAATCTTTTTGAAACAGAAAATTTATTAACAGAAAAAGGAAAAAATTTTGCAGCAGAAGTTTTGGATTTTATGCGGGAAAGATTGGGAAGATATCAGGAAGAAACAGGAGATATATTTAATTTAGAAGCAACGCCTGCTGAGGGCACAACTTATAGATTTGCAAAACACAACAAAGCAAAATATAAAGATATAATAGTTGCCAACCAGGAAGCAGTCCAGCAGGGTGCTGAACCATATTTTACAAACTCAAGCCAGCTTCCTGTTGACGCTAAAATAGATTTATTCAAGGCATTAGAAAATCAAGATTCTTTGCA